>JBMCBT010000053.1:0-11521 GCA_048623215.1 Halothermotrichaceae bacterium | reverse complement strand
TTTACTTCATCATTTTGATTAAGGGTTGTGATGGTGGAAAAGCTTTCACTGGCACCAGCTTTTACAGGCAGTTCAGATGCTGTTATACGGCAGTACTCAACTTCAGCTGCCTGAAAAATAATTCCATCGGCTCAAAAGGCTGGCTTTGGTTCTGGCTGCAGGATACCAGAGTAAAGATGATTGCTAAAAGTGCAAACAAGCTTAATAGATATTTTTTCATTATTTTATCCTCCTGTGTAAATAAATTTTATTATATATATTATTTGTTTAGACCATAATAAATATAAATTATAATTTGCAAAGCTGTTTTTGTCCGGTCTATCTGACAGGGAGGAGTATTTAACTTTTTAGGAAGAAGTGAAATTTGAAATATACCAGCACAAACTGTTATAATATGGTCAACATTTTATTTTTAAATATAAATTAAAAGGGATGATGTTAATGAACACTTTAAATATTGGTCTAATTCAAATGATGGTAGTTGATGATAAAGATAAAAATTTGAGTAAGGCTGAAGAAATGATAAGGAAGGCGGCTGCTCAGGGGGCACAACTAATAGTACTTCCTGAGATGTTTAACTGTCCTTATGATATAAACAAATTTGCTGATTATGCTGAAGAAAGTGGTGGTAACACCTGGCAGTTACTTTCAGATGCTGCTCGAAAAAATAATGTTTATTTAATAGGAGGTTCTATACCGGAAATTGATAAAAATGAAAGTTTATACAATACTTCTTTTTGTTTTGATAATAATGGCAAAGAAATTGCAAAACATAGAAAAATACATTTATTTGATGTAGATATAGAGAATGGTCAGACATTTCAGGAATCCCGGATACTGACTCCTGGAAATGATTTAACAATCTTTGATATCCCATTTGCAAAAATAGGTGTAGTTATATGCTATGATCTAAGATTTCCTGAACTGGCAAGATTAATGGTTAAAAGTGGTGTTCAAATAATAGTTGTACCGGGAGCATTTAATATGACCACCGGGCCTGCCCACTGGGAAATATTATTTAGAACAAGGGCTGTTGATAACCAGGTATATATGATAGGAACAGCACCTGCAAGAAATACTGAAAGCAGTTATACTTCCTATGGAAACTCTATTATAGTAAACCCCTGGGGCAAAGTTGTAGATAGGTTGGGAAAAGAGGAGAAAATATTATTAAAAGAAATTGATATAAATTATATTCATAAAATTAGAAAAGAACTACCTTTATTAAAACATACTAGAAATGATTTATATAGATTAAAATTAAAATAAAGATGTATTTAAATAAGAAGCGTGAATTATTATGTTACTTAACAGAAAGTTTAGCTATAATTATTTTGAAAAGGACCTGTGTGTTCTTTTTTTATTTTTTTTGTAATCATTTCATTATATACCTCATATAGTATTAATAAACAAAATATACTGGGAGGTATGTAAATTGAAAAAATATCTTGGTTTTTGTATTCTGGTGTTTATTTTATTATTTAGTACTGCTGTTTATGCCGGCGAATTTGAAGCGGTGGGAGGTGTAACATCAAATAACTTTGATTCAGAAATAACTTTTGAACCTGAAATTTTGCTTCCTGATGAAATAGTTACAGTAGAGCTGGGGAGACTTAGTGGGTATGGTTATTATGTAGGAGGCAGATATATCTTCGATAATAACTTTGGACTAGGTATTGGTTATGATTATGCCTCTGCACCTCTTAATCTATATGGTAGTTATGAAGCAGCTCAAGCCAGTAATAATGATGTTAATGCTGAATTAGACCTTGGTTTTGAATCAGAGCTGTCAGGTCCTTATGCTGAGGTGGTATATAAATTAAATGACTATATAACCTTTAGTGGAGCACTTGCCTGGTATGATTTTACTAACACAGTATCAGCTGGTTTGACTATAAATGATTCTGATATTATAGAGCCAGGAGATATGGTTTTATTCAAAGGGGACGGTACAGGTTATCTATTGGGTGCAGAACTTAATTATCCTGTTGTTGATGACTGGAATATAATCAGTAATGCTGGTTATAGGATTGCTGATATTGATATTAATGAAGTTAATACCGGTGATTTTGATAATGATAACTTCCAGGACATTGATGAAGATGTATCTTTGAAAATGCAGGGATTTAAGTTTGGTGCAGGTATTTCTTATCAATTTTAAGTGAAAAATATAAAAAGGGCAGACTTTTATTAAAAGTAGTTTTTTGAAAAGACTTCTGGTTATTTAGTTCATAATATGATGCATCATGGACGATGTAGTTTTAAAAAGACACCCTCTATTAGAGGGTGTCTTTTTTAACTGCAATTATATGATTTAAATCCAAAAAGGTTAGCTTACTCTGCAGCGTAAGATGACCTTTTTGTGGACAAACATTATATAATTTTGTAGAAATGAGTAATGAAATTAATGTCGGTTTATAAACTTTAAACTTGAAAGTTCATTATTTTATAGTATATTATTAAAGTAGGAGTACTTTAATTAATTTGCAATGATATAAAAGTATTCTTAGATAAGTTTAAACTATAGTTAATTTAGACATAAAAATATACAAGCATAAAGTATATACTTAAGAGATTAGATAATAATTGACAGACAGGGTCATAATATAGATAATATAAATATCAAAATAAATGCCGAAATATGTAAAAGGGATGATAAATAAATGAGGAAAAAATCAAAAGATGAAAGAGTGGTACTGGGCATGTCAGGTGGGGTTGATTCTTCAGTGGCAGCCCTGTTACTAAAAGAACAGGGCTATAATGTAATAGGTGTTTTCATGAAAAACTGGGATGACCAGGATGAAGCAGAAGGAGAATGTACTGCTGCTGAAGATTATTATGATGTAAAAAAAGTATGCTCTCAGCTGGATATTGCTTATTATACAGTCAATTTTGAAAAAGAATACTGGGAAAGAGTCTTTGAATATTTTCTTGACGAGTATCAAAAAGGGCGAACTCCAAATCCAGATGTTATGTGTAATCAGGAAATAAAATTTAAAGCTTTTTTAAACTATGCTTTAAAACTTGATGCTGATTATATTGCCACAGGACATTATGCTCAAGTTGATTATAAAGATGGATATTATCGTCTGTTGAGAGGGGAAGACTCCGGTAAAGATCAAACATATTTTCTTTGCACTCTGGGGCAAGAGCAATTATCAAAAACAATGTTCCCGGTAGGACATCTTAATAAGGATGAATTAAGAAAAATAGCACATAAAAATAATATAAAAACTGCTGATAAAAAAGATAGTACAGGAATATGTTTTATTGGTGAAAGAGATTTTAAAAAGTTTCTCAGTAATTATCTTCCAGCACAACCAGGAGAAATTAAAGACATTCGCAATGATAAAAAAATAGGAGAACATGATGGTTTAATGTATTACACATTGGGGCAGAGAAAAGGTCTTGGTATTGGTGGAGGGCTGGGAGATGGTTCTGGTCGCCCCTGGTATGTAGCTAAAAAAGACCTTAAAAATAATGTACTTTATGTAGTTCAGGGGGGAAACCATCCAGCATTATTTTCTGATGGACTGTATGCATCTGAACTTCAATGGGTGAGAAGAAAAGCTCCTGCAGAAAGGTTTGAGTCTACTGCCAAGTTCAGGTATCGGCAAAAAGACCAGCCGGTTCAGGTGAAGATGGCCGGTAAAAATAAATGCATAGTAAATTTTGAACAGGCACAGCGGGCTGTAACTCCAGGGCAATTTTTAGTTTTTTATAAAGGTGAAGAATGCCTCGGTGGAGGAGTAATAGATAAAACTTTTAAGAAAGAGCATTAATGGTAATATATACTATAAAATTATGAAAAAATATGATAATATAAAATAAATATTTATAAGAGGATGGAAATAGGGGGTTGTATATATGGCAGCTAAAATATTAATTGTTGAAGATGAAAAACAGATTTCAAGATTAATGGATCTTGAATTAAGCCATGAAGGCTATCAGGTGGCTGTAGAGAATAGTGGAAAAGATGGTTTGCAGAGATTAAAAAAGGATAATTTTGACCTCCTGTTACTGGATATAATGTTGCCTGAGCTTGATGGTATTGAGGTTTGCCAGCAGGCAAGAAAATTTACCGATATTCCTATTATAATGGTTACTGCAAAAGATGCAGTTTCTGACAAAGTTGAAGCTTTAGATATTGGGGCAGATGATTATATAACCAAGCCATTTGCTATTGAAGAATTACTGGCAAGAATCAGGGCATTACTACGGCGGGAGAATAACAAAGCGGAAGAAAATACTAAAAAAGATATTTTAAAAGTGGATAATCTGTTAGTTGATCTTAATAAATATAAAGTAACAAGAGATAATAAGGTAATTGATTTAACCAAAAAGGAATATGACCTTCTGGTTTATTTATTAAAAAACAAAGGTATTGTATTAAAAAGAGAAGATATACTTAGTAATATTTGGGGTTATGATTATTATGGTGAAACTAATATAGTTGATGTTTATATAAGGTATTTACGAAGCAAAATTGATGACCCTTTTGAAAATAAATTAGTTAATACAGTCCGGGGAGTAGGTTATGTTTTAAAGGATGATGAAGAATGAAATTATCAGCTTGGCGTAAAACTATCTCAGGTAAGTTAACTTTGATTTATACCATTATGTTTATAGTAGTTTTAGTTTTATTAAATACTGCTGCCTTTTTCGGCCTTAGATATTATATATTTACTAATGTTCGAACAAATTTAATAAATACACTTAAATTTGTTACAGATAGGGTATATAAAGGTTTTAACGATCAGCCGGAACTACTTAAGGATATAAGTCGTAGTGAGCAAAGTATTTATTTCCGGATACTATCTCCTGACAGTCAGGTTCTTCTAGAAGATAATTTATTAAAAAATCTTGATGTAGATGTCCCCATAAAAAATGGGATAAATCATTTTTCTGTTAATGGACGCTCATTTATTTATGCTTCACAATTTTTAATAATACAGGGTGATTTTAAAGGATATATTCAGGCAGTTCGTGAAGTTACTTCAGAATATCGCTTTTTACGGTGGCTGCTTCTGGTAATGGTAATCACCAGTATTCTGGGCAGTATAGGTGCTATAATAGCCGGGTATTTAGTAACAAGAAAAATGCTTAATCCAATCAATTTAATCAACAATACAGTTAGAAATATTACCAGTTCTGATTTAAGTAAGCGGTTAGAAATTAAGGGGCCGGAAGATGAACTTACCCGGTTGGCGGATACATTTAACTCAATGGTGGCCAGATTGGAAGAATCATTTAAAAAACAGCAGCAATTTGTATCAAATGCATCTCATGAACTGAGGACACCTATTTCAATAATTCAGGGTTATGCAAAGATGTTACAAAGATGGGGAAAAGAAGATGAAGATGTCCGGGATGAAGCCATAGCTGCTATCGGCCAGGAAACGGAAAATATGAAATCTCTGGTAGAAAACTTACTTTTTTTAGCTCGTGGTGATAGTGACAAAATAGAGCTACAGCAGAGTTGTTTTAAAGCTGATGAATTAGTAGAAGATATATTAAGAGAGACGGAAATAATAACAGAAGATATTAATATTCAGAGACAGGCCAGTGATAGATGTTGGCTTAATGCTGATAAAGAATTAATTAAACAAATGCTTAGAATTTTTATTGACAATGGAATAAAATATACTCCTACAGGAGGCAGTATCAGTGTAGGGGTAAAGGATACTGGAGATATGGTGAAATTTATTGTTAAAGATACAGGAATCGGTATATCAGAAGAAGATTTACCACATATTTTTGATAGATTTTATATTGCTGATAAAGCACGCTCCAGAAAAGGAACTGGTCTGGGTTTAGCTATTGCCCGGTGGATTATTGAACAGCATCAGGGAAAAGTTGATGTTAACAGCAATATAGGAGAAGGTACTACGATAAATGTATATATACCCAAAGATAATGATTAAAAATGATTTGAAATATAGGTTTATTAAAATATCGAATAAATAAATATATTAGTAGGAAAACCCAGAAAAGGCCGGCATCTGCCGGCCTTTAAAAAGGAGGATAAAAATGAAAAAAGTAAATATTATCCCCTTATAGTTAACTAATTGTTGTATTTTTAACAATTATGTCTAGTGCCTTTCTTATATATATTATTATGTTGCTTATAAGGGGTTGCTTAAATATTACAACATCTTAATTAAAATGTAAAGACTTCCATAAGAAAAAGTTTGAATTAACGTGAAAATTGTAACAAATAAAAGTAATATGAATATAAATAGTACTAATAGACACCAATGTAATTAAATAAAAATTAAAAACTTAAATTATTCCTCAACTTTTTGTGTATAGTCAGGTTTTTTGTCTTTTATATCTAGATAAAGGCTGCCGTCTGTATTTAAGCTGGCCATTACTACCTGTGAGATATCTTCTACATTGTGTTTTTTTAATTCAGCATACAGCCACTTAAAATCCAGATTATTTTGTTTTAAGTTTTGTTCCAGAACTTCTCCATCTTTAATAATTTCAGAGGGAAGCCCCTTATACTGTGTCTTTAAATTTAGATCTTCAGGAGTGATCGGATTATAGGGAGTTTTTCGTAAAACACTCAGCTGCCCATGTGCTTCCAGAACAGCAAATTCTACTTCACTCAGGTCAAAAACTCCTTTATTCCTTAACTGCATTTCCAGAGAGTCGAGGGTATATCGCGCTCTGGCCATATTTTCTTCAAGTATCTTTCCATTTTGAATAATAATTACTGGCTCACCTTCTATTATTTTTCTTGCTTTAAGGTTTTTAAGGTTAATATAACTGAGGCTAAAAGTACAGAGTGTTAGAATTATCGGACTTATTAGTACAAATGAACCTTTAACAGCATTGACAACATAGGCTCCGGCTATAGTACCCAGGGTAATTCCAGTAACAAATTCATAAAATGTTATCTGTGATAATAATTTTCTGCCTACTATTCTTGTCAGTACTGCCAGCAGTATAAAAACTACTATTGTTTTCCAGATAACTTCAACTAATTCTAATAGATTTGTCATATAATCACCTGTAAAATTTTTTATAAATATTAGCTGTTGTTAGTGTATGAATGTAAATGATGAATTATTATAAAAATAGAATAAGAAACCAAACCATTTAAATAAATGAAAATTAAAAAAAGTTTTAATGTGAATAATTGAACTAAATAAATGGATATGATATACTTAAACTACAATAATTCTGAGTGACCGGATGGAATTGCTGTCATAAGCTTAAAACTGTCTGTCCACAAGGAATACAAAAAAATTACTTCCTGAATTTGAGGGGATTAACAACCTGAAAATCAGGGGAGGGGGTATTTTTATGCCAGAATATTTTTATTTTACACCCTGCCTGTATTTCTGGTAGGGCTATTATTATTTAGGAGAGGTGTCTTTTATGCAGAGAAGAATAGGAGTTATTGGTATTGTAATCGAGGAAAGAGAAAAGGTAAATACTAAATTAAATGGAATATTAAGCAACTTTGGTGAAATTATTATTGGTAGAATGGGTATACCTGCCCGGGAATATCAAATTTCGGTTATATCATTGATAGTTGAAGGCACCCCTGATGAGATAGGTGCCATGACAGGGCAACTGGGCAACCTGCCAGGTATAACTCTCAAATCAGCACTCACCGCTAAAGTTGTTAATGAAGAGTGATTAATTTATTTTGAGTTTGAGAAGATTTATAAAATATATGATTTACTATAATAAATAGGGAGTGTGTTTTTATGAGTGTCAATTATTGGACAGAAGATTTTGACGATAATTATCAAACTGATATCTGTAATTATATAACTGATAATAAAGTGGAAAATATTCTGGCTAAAGCAGATAATCCAACTGAAGTGGAAGTCAAAAAAATTATAAATAAAGCATTGGAATTACAGGGAATTTCTCCTCTGGAAGCAGCTAAGCTGCTAATGGTACAGGATGAAAAACTAATTGATGAATATTTAAAAGCGGCCCGTCAGATAAAAGAACAAATTTATGGAAAACGTCTGGTGTTATTTGCACCATTGTATTTCGCTAATAAATGTATTAATAATTGCTTATACTGTGGTTTTCGTAGAAATAATCCCGAAATTGAGAGAAAGAAACTTAATCAAAAACAAATTCATAAAGAAGTAGCTGCACTGGAAAGAGAAGGGCATAAGAGACTGCTGGTACTTACCGGAGAATCACCAGAGACAGATCTTGATTATGTAATTGAGAGTATAGAAACAGCTTATGATGTAAAAACAGATAATGGTGGGGAGATCAGGAGAATAAATGTAGAGATTGCTCCACTTACAACTGAAGATTTCAAAAGATTAAAAAGGGCCAGAATCGGTACCTATACCTGTTTTCAGGAAACATATCATCGAAAAACCTATAAAAAGTTACACCCGGAAGGGCCCAAATCAAACTACGAATGGCGTCTAACAGCTATGGATAGGGCTCAGCAGGGGGGTATAGATGATATAGGAATTGGGGCACTGTTTGGTTTATATGATTATCGCTTTGATGTTATAGGCTTATTACTTCATGCTGACTATCTTGATAAAACATTTTCTGTTGGGCCCCACACTATATCTGTGCCCAGGTGGAATCCTGCACTAGGGACACCGATGCGAAAACAGCCCTATCCTGTATCTGATAATGATTTTCGTAAACTGGTGGCTGTTATCCGCTTGGCAGTTCCATATACCGGAATGATTTTAACTACACGTGAGAGTGAAGAGATGCGTAATGAATTATTTCTGCACGGTGTTTCTCAGATAAGTGCCGGTTCAAGAACCACACCGGGAGGTTATCAGGAAAACAGGGAACGAACTCATGAACTGGAACAGTTTTCACTTCATGATACAAGGCCTATTGATGATATCATTACTGAGATAGCAAATAATGGATATATTCCTAGTTTCTGTACGGCCTGTTATCGCCTGGGGAGAACAGGGAAAGACTTTATGGATCTGGCTAAACCGGGTAAGATACAGCAGTTTTGTAAACCAAATGCTATGATGACATTTAAAGAATATTTAATGGATTATGGTACAGAAAAAAGTCTTAAGGTAGGGGAGCCCTGTCTAGCAAAATTGATGGAAGAGTTTAAAGAGGATTATCCAGTACTTGCAAAAAAGGTCGAAAACAACTTGAAAAGGATAGAAGCAGGTGAACATGATCTATATTTATAAAATGGTTTAAAAATATTCGAATAAGTGTCATAATAAATAAAAGTAAAAATTGAAACAAATACGAGTTTGAAAGAGGTGTTTACAATGCAGTCCACTCCGCGAGCAAATCGTCCGCATATAGCAGTATTTGGGCGTAGAAATGTTGGCAAATCAAGTCTAATTAATAAATTGACCAATCAGGAATTGGCTTTAGTCTCAGATATTGCCGGGACTACAACTGACCCAGTTTACAAATCTATGGAAATGCTGCCCCTGGGCCCGGTGGTATTTATTGATACAGCAGGGATTGATGATCAGGGGAAATTGGGAGAACTCCGGGTAAAGAAAACAATGGAAGTTATCAGGAAAACAGATATAGCAGTTTTGGTTATTGATTACAAACAGGGTGTTGGAAAATTCGAAAAAAACCTGTTTGGTAAACTTGAAGCTAATAATATACCGATTGTTTCTGTTATTAATAAATCAGATCAAATAGAGAATAGGGAAGATATTAATAACAAAAATTTAAATAGCTCTATAAAAAATATGACTGGAGATGAACCTTTATATATTAGCAGTAAGACCGGGCTGGGAATTAATAAACTACGGCAATTAATATTTGAAAAAGCTCCCGAAATTAAAGAAAAAGAGGTTATTATTGGTGATTTAATTCAGAAAGAAGATATAGTAGTACTGGTTACACCGATAGATTCTGCAGCTCCCAAAGGCAGGTTAATCTTACCTCAGGTTCAGACAATTAGAGATGTACTTGATCATGATGGGATAACATTGGTCACTAAAGAAGACCAACTACAGGCAGCCCTGGTTGGCCTAAAGCAAAATCCAGCACTGGTAGTAACTGATTCACAGGCTTTTGCTGAAGTTGATGCAGTTGTCCCGGATAATATCTTATTAACAGGGTTTTCTATTTTGTTTGCCCGCTACAAGGGAGATTTAAATATATTTCTCAAAGGAGCTATAGCTATGGAAAATTTAAAAGCTGATGCTAGAATACTCATAGCTGAGGCCTGTACTCATTATCGTCAGCATGATGATATAGGGACTGTTAAATTGCCCCGGTGGCTCAGGAAGAAGTTTGGAGATAAGCTTGAGTTTGATCATGTTGCCGGGAGAGAATATCCAGATAATTTAACGAAATATGACCTTATACTTCACTGTGGTGGGTGTATGTTAAATCGAAAAGAAGTTATTTCCCGAGTTAAGGAAGCTGATAGAGCCGGGGTGCCGGTGATAAATTATGGTATGGCTATTGCTCAGCTTCATGGAATACTTGATAGAGCACTTAAACCATTTGCAGAAACATATAAAATATGGTTAAACAGGTCTGCGCAAAAAACTCAATAATAAGGGATGGAGTACTATGAATAAAATAAAACAGATTATCGACAGAGCATTTTCTACTCAAAAGTTAAATAAAGATGAAATTGTTGCACTGCTGGCAGTTGAAGATAATACAGAAGAACTGCAGTATTTATACAAAAAAGCTGATCAGCTAAGAAATAAGTATCATGGTAATAAAGTACATCTGAGAGCAATTATAGAATTTTCAAATTACTGCTGTCAGAACTGTAAGTACTGCGGCTTACGTAAAGATAACAAAAAAGTAAAAAGATATCAACTTACTCCTGAAGAAATAATAGATACAGCTGTTCAGTCAGCAAAAATAGGTTATAAAACAATAGTACTACAGTCCGGAGAAGACTATTATGATGCTGGAAAGATTTCCCGGGTAATAACATCTATCAAAGAAAAGGCAGATACTGCAGTAACACTCTGTCTTGGGGAAAGAGGTTTTGAGGAATACAAACTCTGGAGAAAAGCCGGTGCTGACCGCTATTTGCTGAAACATGAAACTGCTGCTGAAAATTTTTATCATGAGCTGCACCCCGGGATGTCTTATCAGGAAAGAATCAAAAGGTTAAAGTGGTTAAAAGACCTGGGTTATCAGGTAGGCAGTGGTAATATAGTTGGACTTCCTGGACAGACTTTAGAGATCTTAGCTCAGGATATAATGTTATTTAAAAAGATGAACTTTGATATGATAGGTATCGGCCCTTTTATTTCACATCCAGAAACACCTCTGGGCAAAAAGTACAATAAAGATAATCCTGTTGATATTAGCATGAGCCTTAAAGTCCTGGCTGTAACCCGCTTGCTACTGCCTTTAACGCATCTGCCGGCAACTACTGCTCTGGGAACACTTGACTCCCAGGGTAGGCAGAAAGGTTTACATGCTGGAGCTAATGTTGTTATGCCCAATGTGACAGATACAAAATATAGAGAACATTATCAAATATATCCTGAAAAAATATGTATAAATGAAAAGGCTTCTGACTGCCGTCAGTGTATTGGTG
>JBMCBT010000052.1:0-11646 GCA_048623215.1 Halothermotrichaceae bacterium | reverse complement strand
TTTTTATCAAATTTATTATTTATTACTTTTATTAATCTTACCCACTTATTAACAAAACCACCATTATGTTCACGATTATTTTCTCCTTCTAAAATTAAATTTTTTGCCAGCTTAGACATTACTACTTTTATATCAGGATTTTCTGTTGTCAATTTATTTAAGAGACCAACATGATCATCATGATGATGTGTTAATATAATATGACTAATATCCGATAATTTAACATCAACTTGTTCTAATGCTTTATTAAAAGAATCCAATTCATGCTCATAAACTGTATCAATCAAGACATATTTATCCCCGTTTTTTAGTAAAAAACAATTTGTGACACTAGGATTTATTACGATTATCCCGTCTTTTAAAAATTTGGCTTTATTGTTTTCAAAAACTGATTCATTAATTACAGGATTATAATTTATTATCAACAAGCCTATCATGATTATAACTAATGCTAGTACTATTAAAACTATTTTTTTCATTTCTTTTCCTCCCTACATAATTTACAACCACTTATTCATTAATATCTTACGTAAGTAATTATTTCATATAACGTCCTGCAGATTCAAGACGTCCCCCATGCACTAAATCTTCTAATAACCTCAGATACTTTTCTCCTTCAATTATTTTTAAGGTATAGATTTTCGTATTGCTTTTACATTTTTATTCATTATATGTCTCAAAACATTTTGAAACAAGAACTTTTTTACACAATTGATATTTTGCTTATGTTTATTGAAAAATTCATCTGGATCATCAAAAATACCAAAATCTTTATTAATTTCTTCTTTTTGAATATAGGTATTATTTTCATCCCATTCAATTTGTGGATCAAAAAGATTTTTTGTAGCAACACCATATCCACAAAAACTACCATCACAATTATTATTCGCTTGCACAGCAGATAAATAATCTAAATCTAATATAAAACCCTCAAGATTAAACCATTGATTATTATAAAATACTTCCACCCAACTATGAACAATTTCTTTTGGAGTAAGTAAGTACCATATACCGGTAATTGCATTGATGTCTGTGCAAATTTGTATCAGAAATGGTACCAATAAAAGCTACTATTCCCTTATTCATAATAAGTTTAGAATTAGAAAATAAATTTTTATTCATAAAATTACACTCCTAGTATTATATCACAGTATGTTATTTATTAATATTTGTTCTTTGGGGGATGGCATATAACGTACCAGGGATTTAAGAAGTTCGTGAATCTTAGGGCGACTTCCCATGATGAACCAATTTGGTTGGAGCGTAGCGGAAACTTAAAGCCCATGTTATATGAAAGTAGATCACATGGAAAAGTTTCACATTCTCCACAATGATTTAGCTTTTTATTTTCACAACATGATTTAACTGGACAACTCTCACCCCAAAAAGGTTTTTTAATGTTAATGCAACCTTTACAATCCATCTCCTAGCTATAACTACATTCACTACACAAAATTCCACATCTTGATTCAATCATTTTTATCCCATTCCTTATTTCATTTTGCATCTTCTTACTTAATTTGTTAAATATTAATTCATATGACTGGTCAATCATATCCTTTATTACTTCATCAGGAACTTCACCTTCTAAGTACACAGAATTCCAATGAACCTTATTCATATAATAGCCAGGTATGATATCTGCATACTGAATACGTAGTTCCTCACCAAATGATGGTTCACATTTTAATGTTATTATCTCTTGGCCTGTCTTATCAGTACATATTGCTGCAATCATCTTACCATTTAACAGATACCTACCCATTCCCATTCTTCTTTAAAATCTTTATTAACTCCTAATTTTAACAATAAATATTCATCCAACCACTCATAATTCATGCTCATCCCACCTTTCAACATAACGTCACGCATATTTACGAAGTACATAAATACTCAACATAAAGATATAACACGAAGTAACTTCTGTTATACTATGAATGCTGTAGTATTTACGAAGTTAACTTCGTAAATATTACCTTTATGCTATATAAAATATATTATTTTTGTATATAATTATTTTCTCTAAAGATTACATTTTTCCTTTATATTCCTCAAAATATTATATTTATATTTTTATTTGTATCTATATCATGTCACTTTCATTCACAACAAAAATAACAGAGACAAAAAAAGCACCCGTACGGGTGCTTTTCCATTTAAACATTTTATGCTTGTTAAGCTTTTCCTACCATTTCAGGCTGAAAGTCATTCCTCTTACCTAAAATAGTATCTATACCTCTTATCAGCAGAAATGATAATCCCAGAAAAACTAAAGAACCGATAATTCCAATTCCTTCACTGGCTTGATATCCTAAATATGAAAACAATGACAATGAAGCAAAATAACCTAAAATCAATGAGAATAATGGAATCAAATAAATAATTAAAGAAGCAAGTACCAGCGGCTGTTCCTGCATCTCCAGTTTTACTCTTTCACCTTCTGCAGCATTAATACTATTGTTGACAACCACTTCGATATCATCTACTTCATGACTATTTTCAACTGTTGCAAGTTCACATTTATTTGTACACTTACTGCATTGGGAATGCCTGGTTATTTTTACCACTGCATCTTCCCCCTTAAGTTTTATGATTTGTCCTGTTTCTATCATAATACAAACCTCCCACCTATCTATATTATAATAATTTAATTAATATGTTTCAACAATTTTATATTTTACCAGATGTTTAAATTACATCTTAGCCTTTCTCCATTAATTATAAAGTATTTAAAAATATCAGTAACACTAATCTAATAACTATATATGATTAAAAACCAGGGGGTTACCCCCTGGCCTACATTCACTAATTAAATCTATCTTTAATAAAATATCATTTACCAAAACTACATTTATTATATTCAGAACATTTTAGAATCAATATTTTATTACATCTTGGACATCTAAGTGCTTCTTTATCTTCTATCTTACAGCCGCATTGTGGACAGATTCGTACTCCATCACTGGAACATTCCATAATATCACTCCTCACATATCAATAAAACCAATAAAGAAACAGTTGTCTGCATTGGAGTAAGTGATAATGAAGATAATCCTGCTGCTCCAAAGTCTCTTCTGACAATTCCCATGATAAATGCAGTCGCAGTTTCTCCTGGTAATTCCAACCAGCCAACAATTAACGGCCTGACGGCTTCCTGTATCATCAATAATATTCCACTTTCCTGCATTAGGGTTATTACTAAAGCACCAATTGCAAATATAGGACCTGCTTCCAGGATAAATGCCTTTGATTTTATAAAGGTTTTTTGCAAAACATTCTTTAATTTGGGCAGCCTTACCGGTGGTAAATCAATAAGTAAATCCGTAGATTTTCCTGGTAATACTTTATTTAAAATAGTTCCTGATAAAACATATACCACAAAAATACTAACAACATAAATAACAAAATATTTAGCTCCTAAAGGAGCTATTAACCCAGCAAGAAAATAGCTATTATTCGCTCTCTTTTAGAACCCAGTAATCTGGTAGTAATTGTGGCCATGGTCACACAGCCAAAACCAAGGAGCATAGGTATTATAGCTCTCCTACATTAGGATTACCCACAAGTACAATTTTCTTATTATCTTCTGGTATATCTATCTGGTGTGAAATATCGCAACATTCCATACTATCACCTCTATTTTGTATTTTCCACCTAATAACTTTCTATTAAATTAATTTTTTATATCAATTATAATATTTTTAGCTAAATTTCTACCTACAGCAATCTCCTGGAAATTTTTTTTAAGTATCACCGGACCACCAGGAATTTTATCTCCACATGATAGATTAGCTCCCTCTGATATTCCAAATCTTATCGCCTGTGCTCTAACTTTTTTATCTGAAATCCGACTAATTATAAATTCATCTCCTCTTTTAACATCAGCAAGTGTAATTTTGACCACATCCTTTAATTGAAAATGATTTTCATTAAGTATCAAAAAAATATTATATATTTCACTTAAATTGTAATGAAAACAATTTTCATTGTCAAGGTTTAATTTTATTAAACCTATTAAATTACTTTATTTTCTTTATAAAACTTTTTTTACCATATTACTGCCAATGTAATTTCTATAAAATTACCTCACTTCATATATACTAACATAAATAATAGACTACAACAATGTAATCTCCATAAAAATAACCCCCTCTTTTCCGGGGGTTATCTTAATAGAAGTTATCATTAAGTTTTTTTACTATGCACATTTTATTATACGAAAATGTTTGAATTTATTTATACGAATGTAATTAAATTTTTCTTATTTAACTACTACATTTACCAACTTTTTAGGTATTACTATGGTTTTAATAATTTCTTTACCTTCTGTATAATCTTTTACTTTCTCCCGGGTAAATATTTTTTCTTTTAGTGTATCTTCGTCAATTTCTGCATCTACCTGGACTTTATCTCTTACTTTACCATTAATCTGCACTACAATAGTTATTTCATCTTTTTTCAGAGCATCCTCTTTATATTCCGGCCAGTCCTGCTCATATACATAACCATCATAACCAAGCTGTGACCATAATTCAGCAGTCATATGTGGTGCAAATGGAGCAAGTAATAATACTGTATTCCTAATAACATCAGCCAGCAGCTTATAGTTAACAGCATTTTCATCTGTTTTATTCAGATAGTGATAAGCAGCATTTGTCAGCTCCATTATACCACTGATGGCTGTGTTGAAATTAAGACGTTCTTCAATATCCTCTGTGACTTTTTTAATTGCTACATGAAGTTCACGATATAATGTTTTTTCGGCTTTATTGATATCATCTACATTGTAATCGATATTTTCTATCTGTTTTATTTCTTCCAGATTGTCTCCCACAAGTCTCCAGACTCTATTTAAGAATCTTTCAGAACCTTCAACGCCTTTATCACTCCACTCAAGATCCTTTTCCGGTGGAGATGCAAAAAGTACAAACAACCGGGCAGTATCTGCACCGTATTCTGCCAATATCTCCTTGGGGTCAACTACATTCCCTTTGGACTTAGACATTTTAGCACCATCTTTTAATACCATTCCCTGAGCTAACCAGTTGGTAAAGGGCTCGACTGCATCAGTCATACCCAGGTCATGCAGTACTTTGGTGAAAAATCTTGCATAAAGCAGGTGTAAAATAGCATGTTCTATACCACCAATATATTGATCGACCGGGAACCATTTGTCAGCTTTTTCTTTAGCAAAGGGTAGATTGTTATTGTGTGGGTCTGTATATCTTAAGAAATACCAGGAAGAATCCACAAAAGTATCCATGGTATCTATCTCTCTTTTTGCTTTACCACCACATTCAGGGCAGGTTGTATTTACAAATTCTTCAGCCTGTCTGA
This sequence comes from Halothermotrichaceae bacterium, assembly GCA_048623215.1. Classification (GTDB taxonomy): domain Bacteria; phylum Bacillota; class Halanaerobiia; order Halanaerobiales; family DTU029; genus JBMCBT01. The sequence goes on along the minus strand of JBMCBT010000052.1, from coordinate 6,309 downwards.
GTGGTGATTCACCGGTAGGGCTAAATTCTACATCCATCGGTAATTCAACAGGTAATTCCTCTTCAGGAACTGGAACCACACCACATTTATCACAATAAACAATTGGTATAGGAGTACCCCAGTATCTCTGGCGTGAAATAAGCCAGTCTCTCAATCTATAATTTATCTCTTTATTTCCAATTCCTTCTTTTTCCATGTCTTCTGCCATTTTGTCAAAAGCCTCTTCAATAGAAAGGCCATTGTACTTTTCAGAATTTATTAAAGTACCTCTGCCAGTATAAGCTTCTCCGTTAAGCGCCTCAGCAGTCAATTTGTCTTCCCTATCTTCCGGCTGAATAACTACTTTAACAGGTATATCATATTTAAGCGCAAAATCAAGGTCACGCTGGTCATGAGCAGGGACTGCCATAATAGCTCCAGTACCATAACCCATCAGAACATAATTAGCAATCATAATTGGTATTTGTTCACCGGTCATTGGATTTTCTGCATACCCACCTGTAAACATACCTATTTTTTCTGATTCAGGTGATGTTCTTTCCATTTCCTTTTGGTTTTTTACCTTTTTAACAAATTGACGAACTTCTTCTTCTTTGTCTGTACCGGCAACCAGTTCATCAACAAGAGGATGTTCTGGTGCCAGCACCATATATGTTGCTCCATAAATTGTATCAGGTCTGGTTGTAAATACTTCCAGCTCTTCATCCCGTCCTTTTACCGGAAATTTAATACTCATACCTTCACTGCGTCCTATCCAGTTTTTCTGCATAGTCTTTACTTTCTCAGGCCAGCCGTCAAGTAATTCATGATCATCCAGTAATCTTTCTGCATAGTCAGTTATCTTAAAAAACCACTGCTCCAGTTCTTTTTGTTCAACTTCACTATCACAGCGTTCACATTGATTGTTTATAACCTGTTCATTAGCCAGAACAGTTTCACAACTAGGGCACCAATTTACAGCAGATTTTTCTTTATAGGCTAAACCTTTTTTATACATCTGTACAAAAATCCACTGTGTCCATTTATAATAATCAGGAGCAGCAGTAATTACTTCTCTATCCCAATCATAACTTAATCCCAATCTTTTCAACTGCTGACGCATATTATCCATATTATCCCAGGTCCAATCTGAAGGATGTATATTACCGTGTTTTATTGCTGCATTTTCAGCAGGAAGCCCAAAAGCATCATAGCCCATTGGATGAAGTACATTATAACCCTGCATCTTTTTAAATCGAGCAATTACATCACCAATAGAATAGACTCTTACATGCCCCATATGTAAGTCGCCTGATGGATAGGGAAACATTTCCAGGACATAATAATTTTCCTTATCTGTATCATCCTCAGTCTTAAAAATATCTTCTTTTTCCCATTTTTCCTGCCATCTTTTTTCAATTTTACTAAAATGATAATAATCTTTCACAAAAAAACCTCCCATATTTAAATATAGTAATAAGTATCCTATTTTAATTAGTCTATTAATACATTAAAAACCCCGCCCTGAAATAAATAGGGACGAGGAAATACCCGTGGTACCACCCTTATTGGTTAATTACCCACTTGATCTACCTTTAACGCCGGCTGCGTATACGATTACTTTTTTCACCGTACAAGCTCTAAAACGAGTTCTATATATTACTGACACTGATTTTCAGCCACCATCAGTTCTCTTAGCTCAGCAATATATATACTACTTTTCATCACAGCTTTTAAATTATCGATTTATATTATTTAAATTATATTAATAAATATGTTAATTGTCAAGAATTCCTTAATATTTTTTCAGCATCAGCCCAGAGTCTTTCCAGTTCATAAAATTCTCGCTCATCCTGGTGAAATATATGAACAATAATATCAGCATAATCCATTAGTATCCAGCGTGCCTCCTGTTTTCCGGCGATTTTTTGCGGGTGTATATCATTTTCTGCAAGTTTATCTTCTACTGCCCTGGAGATAGCTTTAACTTGAGTCTCAGATTTACCACTACAGATGACAAAATAATCAGCTATTACTGTCAGTTCTTTTACTTCAAGTATTTGAACCTCCTCAGCTTTTTTGTCCTCTGCTGCTTCAGCAGCCATCAATGCCTGTTCTTTAATTTTATTTGCCACAAAATCCACTCCTTTTAATCACAATACTTTTTATTGATCTTCTATCTTATAATCTTTACCAATAATAATCTGAATTATTTTTTCGTTAATCTCACTGTCTTCACTATTTATATAATTAATTTTTCCTCCAACTAATTTTTTAATACTCTCAGCAAGGGATTTATCTTTTTTATTATAATATTTTATAATAGTTTCCTGATAGTTATAATTATCAGCATCACCAACCCTATTTATATCAAACCCATATTTAGTCATTACATCAGATACTTTTCCTGCCAGTCCTGTTTCCCCCTTACCATTTAATATATCCAGTTTATACTGGGAGTTTTTTATATATTCTTTACTTCTAACTAATTTATTAACCAGTATTTCTGCTTCTTTTTCATCAACAATCCAGTAACTGGCACCATTGATATATTCGGCTTCTCCAGACAGCATTACCATCTGAACCTTATTCAGGTCAATTTCTTTGACCAGACGTATAAAAGGTGTTACATCAGAAATCGGAATATTAGTTTTAACAGCCTTTGTTGTCTCCTGATAAATTGAAGGCAATTTAACAATAATATCAGGGCTAAGCACTTTCTTTATCATAGCTTTCAAAAATTTCTGCTGTCTTTCTACCCGTCCTATATCTCCATGAACACCGCGGTATCTTACATACTGAAGTGCTTCTTGACCATCAAGTTTTTGTCGCCCTGCCGGCAGATTTATATATAAATCACCAGCTTCATCTGTATAATTAAGAGATTCTTCTATTGCCAGTTCAACTCCACCTATAGAGTCTACTATTTTAGCAAAACCCTGAAAATCAGTTTCAATATAATAATCTATAGGAATATCAAGAAATAACTCCAAAGTTTCTTCGGTAAGTTCGACACCACCAAAAGCATGAGAAGCATTCACTCTATTTATATCATGTCCAGGTATTTTCATCCTGGTATCTCTTGGAATCGATAATAAACCTACCTGTTTAGTATCTAAATCAATACTTGCAACCATAATAGTATCAGCTCTAGGAGGGCCGTTCACTGTTGAGTCATAACCGAGAACAAGGATGTTTAACTTTGAGCTTTTAAAAGGATTATTTCTAAGCGCCCAGAAGTCATTATTAAAAAAGAAAAAAACAATAAACCCAATAATCAATACTATTATAACTAATGTACTATAAATTGCTTTTTTGGATAATTTTCGCATCTATGTCTTCCTCCTCAGGCAGGAATTTCTTAATTGTATTGTATTTGGATGTATTAACCTTCTCTTGCTAACATTATACCTTATAATGTTATCACATATTTTTATTAAAACATAATCTATATCTATATTTTTTTCAATATCTTTTCTTAATTCAATGACATCATTAAAGTTTCTATTAGGTTCAATAAAATCAGCTATAAATATTATTTTTGATAAATTACTCATATCGGTTGCTCCAATAGTATGATATCGTATTGCTGATAGGATGTCCTTATCGTATATTCCATACTCTTCCTGAGCCAGATAAGCAGAAGCTGGTGCATGTAACAATTTTTTCATAGACCACTCATCTTCATCTATTGTCCAGGTCGACTGTTGACAGTACTTTTTTATTTTTTTAATAGTTATGTCCTTGGCACAGTCATGAAGTAATCCAGCAATATATGCCTTTTTTTTTGCTATATTTTGTTTTAATGCCAGTTTTTCAGCAGTTTCTGCAACGCCAAGACAATGTTTATATCTTTTTTCACTGAGATTTTTTTTAAGCTTATTCAATATTTCTGCTCTATTCAATTATAGTCACCCCGGTAAAGGTTGTGTTTTTTAATATAATTAATTACACAATCTCTGGTTCTATATTTGATTGATTTTCCTTTCATTACTGACTCTCTAATCTCTGAAGAAGAAATATCAATCTTTATAGTATTAATTATATTGATATGATCCTGATAGGGCTTATATTGGTTATTTTCCCAGATGTTCTTTAGATTAAATCCCGGTCTTTTGGCCACAATAAAATAACTATTACTGAGGAGAAATTCCGGCTCCTTCCAGGAAAATATATCAAGAAGTGAATCTGCCCCTATAATAAAATATATTTTATCAGCTATTTTTTTGGACTGCAGGTAACGAAGTGTATTAGCCGTATATGACTTCTCTTCTTTTTGCAACTCATAATTGGATACAGTAAAATGGGGGTTGTTTTTAATAGCTTTTTTCAGCATCTGATAACGTTTTGCAGCCGGAGCCATAATACTATTATTTTTATGTGGAGGTATACCGGCCGGCATAAATATTATTTTATTTAGGTCAAATTGTTCCCAGGCCTGTTCTGCCATTAATAAATGTCCTAAATGAACAGGATCAAAAGTACCACCAAATACAGCTATTTCTGTCATGATTTTTAATTCCTCCACTATTATCATACATATACATAATAATTATAATTGATTATAACACTTTATTCAAGTTAATCATGCTGCTGCTTTTTAATTCTTTGTGTTATATGCCCCCCCAATTTACCGGTTTCCTCTGCAGTTAATCCAGCCCAACCGACTTTTTTTATTTTGTCTATCAAACCTAACTCTTCTGCCACTTCTAATTTTAATTGTAAAAGTGTTATCTCATCCGTCTTTTTCTCTTTTTTACTCATGTTAACCTCCATATTTAGTTATCATCACTCTTTTTTGATTTTATTGCTTTTCTTACCTTATTTATTTGCGCCTCTATTTCTTTTTTACTTTCAAATTTTAAGCTGCGTGATTTATTATTCATTAATATCATAATTATATCTTTTAATTCATTAGTAGATTCTTTTATTTCATCTATAATATCTTTTCTATATCTATCCAGGTCAGAAGAGTTATCTCTTATAAACTCTTTTATACTTTCAAAATCTTTAACAGTCTGATTCAATTTATTAATAAGGTTTTTATAAACACTCTCATCAAGTTCATTTAATTTAGATTTTAACTCAATTAAATCCTGCTCATGGTCATCCCAGTTCATAAAGTAGTTTTTTAATCTTTCATTAATATTCCATAATAACCAGCCGTAATATCCAAATATTAAAACAATTATTCCTACAAAAAGAGTGTTGGAATTTCCCGCTAAAAGCTTAATAACATATTCAAGCAAAGGCATATAACTGCCCCCTTCCTATAAGCATTAATATACATATACCATTGTATTCACTTTAAACGGTTGTGTGTAAAAAAATGCTTGTCAGAAAGAAGCCGGTTTTGTCTGCTATTTTTCATATAAAACCATTAAACTTACTGCTTCCAGAGTTACTTCATTACTATCTATTACCCTGCTGATAGTGTTAATACCAGCCTGTCTGCTATTAACTACAACATTCCAGGTGCTTTCACTTGGTAATTTATATGTTATATCCTCTTTATTGGGATTATAAAATACGATAATATTTTTCCACTTATCATCATTAGCATGTTCTTTTATAATAAAACCAACAGTATTAGGTGGTACTTCCAGGAAATCAAGATGTTTTCTTATTTGATCACTATTTATCATTCTAAAACCAGGGTGCTCCTTTCTTAACTTAATTAATCCCTGATAATATTTAAAGGTTTGATAATATTTAGCCTTACGCTCCCACTTAAGTTGATTTACTTTATCCCCTGCATTATAACTGTTATGATTTCCCCATTTTGTTCTAAGCAAATCTTCCCCACCCTGAAGAAAGGGAATCCCCTGAGAAGTTAGAATAATACCCTGAGCCAACCTATCCATTTTTATACGCAGTTTTTCACTATCATCACCATTGGATTTAGCCAGTTTATCCCATAATGTCAAATTATCATGTGAGGAAACATAATTGACAGCCTCAGCTGGTTGAGCAGTAAAATCCTGTATCAGCTCATTATAATAAATTGATCCTACAACACCTCTTTTTATATCATCTTCACGGTGGTAAGCACCGGAAACAAATCCCGGCTCTATACCATCATTATCTCCTTTAATAGCATTTCTAAAATTATCATTAAAAACTGCTATTTTCATATCCTTTTGAGCTCCCTTTACCATCTGCTGTGATGGATCAAGCGGTGAAAGTCCTCCCATCCAGGGCTCTCCATAAATCAGAATTGATGGATCAATAGCATGTAAGGTCTTTTCAATTTTCTGCATTGTCACTTTATCATGTAAGGCCATTAAATCAAAGCGAAAGCCGTCAATATGGTATTCTTCAGCCCAGTAT
>JBMCBT010000051.1:0-12392 GCA_048623215.1 Halothermotrichaceae bacterium | reverse complement strand
AGTATCAAACATATCTACAAATAAGAATGCAAACAATACACCAATTAAACTAAAATCTAAAATACCTTTAACAGCACCAGCAACATCCATCTTGAAAAACACTGTACCCCATTCTGAAAAATTAGGCCATTCAAAAAATCCAACTGACATATTTGGAAGGCTAACCCAGCCCAACCCATTTAATATCCAGGCTACAACTGAAGTAATTATAATTCCAACAAAAATTGAACCTTTTACTTTTTTAGCATGTAAGACTCCAATAATAACCAATCCTATTAAGGCAATTAAAGCACTACCTGTAAATAGTTGACTGGTCAGACCTATACCACCTTCCAATACTAATTCCGGATCTTCTTCTATTACTTTAGCTGTTCCAATTATAATTCCGGCATTTTCTAAACCAATTAATGCTATAAATAGACCAATACCTGCACTAATCCCGGACTTCAATGAAATAGGAATTGCATTAACAATCATTTCTCTAACAGGTAGAATACTCAAAATTATAAAAAGTACACCTTCAATTAATATTATTCCCAGAGCTATCTGCCAGGTCAGGTTGCTTATTTGAGTAACCATTGCTACAAAAAAGGCATTTAAGCCCATTCCAGAAGCCAGTGCAAAAGGGTAATTAGTTAAAAAAGCCATACATAAAGTACCCAATACCGCTCCTGCAATTGTTGCAAAAAATATCGCTTCAAAAGAAATACCTTCAATACCAGATAAAATCATTGGGTTCACAATAATAATATAAGCCATAGTCATAAAAGTTGTAAACCCGGCAATAATTTCTGTCTTCACATCCGTGTCATTTTCCCTTAACTTAAATAAGTTTTCCAGCATTTACCTTCCTCCTTTTATTTTTTCAGGGAGATTTATTATTTCTCCCTAATCAACAAGATATACCAGATAATTATCATAACCTTTTAGCAGAATACTAAAACCAAAGTATTAACATGATTTATGTTAGTTATAGATAAAATAAAAATGCCTGGACAGGTAAGTTCCTATAAATTGCGAAGGAACCTACCCGCCCAGGCTTTTGTCCTAACGGTGTAATCTCATCAATGAGACCTGCACCACTTGGTCCAGACTATTATATATAGCTAAATTTAATGAACTAAAAATAGTTATATATAATTACGGAACCCTAGGTGCACTTCCCTCATAGTCAGATGGTTTACGGCCATCTGGTAGAAAAACTTGTGAACCATATTATCACAATTATACGAGGCTGTATATTTTCATCAACTTTATTATACGCAAAATAAATGAAAAAGTCAACAAAAATAGACTATTATTTTGATAAAACTTTTGTTTTTATTTATTATTATTTTTTCTTACAGAAAGTGTATTTTATCTCTTTAAATTACTATTTCCCCGGCAAATTCAAATTTAGTTAAATCTGTTCTAATATACATCTTTTCAATTCCTATTGGTATTTTATTAAGCAGGACTACTCTTTTACTTACCAATAAATTGTCAGCACCACTAAAGTAACGCCTGATTATATTTGTTGGGCTTTCAATTGTAATAACATTATTCATAAACTGTAGATGATTTATGCCTTTTCTACCTAAAAGGTCATAAACGGACTCAAGATTTTTTATTCTTCGTTTATTAATATCTTTTTCCATAAAAGTTATAAGCTCATGGACATAATAAGGCTCATCATCAATTGTCTGTACCTGAAAAATTTTAACAAGATCATCATCCTGCCTAAACCTTTCAATCTCAGAATAATTGTTTTCATCTGCTGATTCAATTTCAATTTTACTGATCCCGAGATCATTATAACTATATTCTTCCCTCAGACTTACTTTTGCCTGTAATTCATTGTGTTCATCATTTTTCAACCTTTTTTCCATATTACGGGCATACTTTTCCCTTAACTTCATTAAAGAAATATTAGCTTCAGATAAAATAGTCCTGACATACCGTGGTGTAGTCTGTACATATTCAGCAATATCACTAATTTTCAAAAATGGATCACTTTGAGCAAAATTAATAATCTGCTCTTTTTTTGTTAATTCATCAATAGCCATTTACTAATCCCCCCTCAGTTTTATGGAGTTTTTTCTGTTTAGTCCTATTATGAACAAAATTATAAAAATATATACATAAATATAAAACTGAGGTAAGATTTTTTAACCGGCTACACTTTTTCTTTTAATTATAATACCTTTATTTTGAGATAGTGAAAAGCAAATTCTTTTTGTATTAAGATAGATCAATATTAAAGCACATGTTTTATTACCACAACTGAGTTTCTGTCTGGCCTGCATAATTGGTGTTAATGGTTTTATATTCAGATAAGCAGCAATTTGCCCTGTACTTAATTCAGTACTAATCTCTATATCAGATAATTTAATTTTAGACTTAAGCTTTTCTACAAAATAATCCATAAGATTTGCAAAAGATATTTTCGCATCATTACATTCAAAAAAATTTCTATTTAAAAAAACTGTACTAATACACCAGATATTATCATTTAAAAAATGTTCATATGAATGAAAAAAATAATCCTGATAGATATCTCCCATTATATCAATATCCTGTGCATTATTAAAAATAAGCTCGTCTACTTCCAGTATATCATCATTACTTTTAAAAGGAACATTCTTAATCTGTTTCAAAAGTAAAAGGTCATCAATATTGGAGTTTTTAAACTCGGCCTTTCTAGCATACTCTTTTCTTAACTTCATTAACGATATGTTCGATTCAGATAATATTGTCCTGACATACCTGGAAGTAGTACTGGCCATTTCAGCTAAATCATCAATTTTCAAAAATGGGTCTCTACACGCATTTTCTATGATTATTTCTTTTTTAGTTTTCCAATTATAGTTGCTCATATTTCCATCCCCTAACATCTACATGGTTTATCAATATAACTAATTGATAATTATATAATTTTATTTATTTCTCCCTTCTCAAATTACTCATAGTATCCTTTTTATATCAGTCCAAGAGATGACAGGCAGCAAAATGACCATCTTCATGTTCCTTAAATTCTGGTTCTTTTTGACTGCAAATCGGCTTTGCTTTTGGACAGCGCGGATGGAACCTGCAACCTGATGGTGGATCAACTGGGCTGGGAACATCTCCCTCAAGTATAATTCTTTCCTTTTTATATTCAGGATCCGGTACAGGTATAGCAGATAATAAAGATTGAGTATAGGGATGCATAGGATTATCATATAGACTATGCTTATCGGTCAGTTCAACTATTTTACCCAGATACATAACTGCTACTCTATCACTAATGTGCTTAACAACACTCAAATCATGGGCAATAAATAAATAAGTTAAACCAAATTCCTTTTGTAAGTCTTTTAAAATGTTTATAACCTGTGCCTGTATAGAAACATCAAGTGCAGACACTGGTTCATCAGCTATAATCAACTTGGGATCTACAGCAAGTGCTCTGGCTACTCCTATTCTCTGCCTCTGTCCACCACTAAATTCATGTGGATACCGTTTCATCTGTTCAGCAGATAAGCCCACACTATCAAGCAGTTCGTTTATTTTTTGACGTCTTTCTTTCCTGGTTTTTACCAGTTTGTGAATAACCAGTGGTTCTCCCACAATCTCTTCTACTGTCATTCTAGGATTTAAAGATGCATAAGGATCCTGGAATATTATCTGAATTTCTTTTCTAATTTCTCTTAATTCCCTTTTATTAAGAGTTACTAAATCTCTTCCTTCAAATTTTACACTACCTCCAGTAGCCTCCTGCAGTCTTAAGATAGTAGAGCCAGTAGTAGATTTACCACATCCAGACTCACCTACTAATCCCAGAGTTTCTCCTTCATTTATATAAAAACTTATATCATCAACAGCTTTTACATGGCCCACTGTTTTTTTGAAAACACCTTTTTTAACAGGAAAATATTTTTTCAAGTTATTAACTTCAAGTATTTTTTTAGCAACTGCCATTTAACTCACCTCCACTTTAAGCAAATTCTGATTTACCATCTAATTGTTCGATTTTGTCCGAATACCAGCATCTTACTTTATGTCCTGATTCAATTTCTTCCAGTTTGGGGTCCTGTTCATAGCATTTTTCACTGGCCAGCGGACATCTGGTATTATATTTACAACCTCTAGGAAAATCTTCAGAACTGGGTACAACACCAGGGATAGCATTTAATTTATCCTCATCTTTATCTAAACGCGGAATTGAATTCAATAACCCCCATGTATAGGGATGTTTAGGATTATTAAATAATGTCTTTACATCTGTATATTCAATTACTTTACCTGCATACATAACAGCTACCCGGTCAGATATCTCAGCAATAACTCCTAAATCATGTGTTATCATCATAATTGACATATCTAAACTATCTTTTAAATCATTCATTAATTCAAGTATTTGTGCCTGAATTGTAACATCTAAAGCAGTTGTCGGCTCATCAGCTATAAGCAGTTTAGGATTACATGATAGTGCCATAGCTATCATCACTCTCTGCCTCATTCCTCCACTTAATTGATGTGGATATTCATTAACACGCTGCTCAGGCAAAGGTATACCAACTTTCTCCAACATTTCAACTGCCTGTTCCATGGCTTCCTCTTTAGAAACTTTTTTGTGAATAATTATTGCTTCTGCAATCTGTTCTCCAACTGTAAAAACAGGGTTAAGTGAAGTCATAGGTTCCTGAAAAATCATAGATATATCATTACCGCGAATATCTCTCATCTCAGATTCTTCTAATTTAGTAAGATCCTCACCTTCAAACAAAATCTGGCCATCAACTATTTTACCCGGAGGCTCAGGTATAAGCCTCATTATTGAAAGAGATGTGACACTCTTACCACAACCAGACTCACCTACTATACCCAGTGTTTCACCAGGATAAATCTCAAGATCAACTCCGTTTACTGCTTTAGCTATACCTCTTTCTGTGTAAAAATATGTTTTTAAATTTTTCATTTCAAGTAATTTATCTTTAGACAAGAAAATACACCTACTTTCTATTCACATATATTTAATCTATATCATTTTTTTATTAATTTAATAATTATTATTTGAAAGACTATTGCTGCATTTTTGGATCAAGTATATCTCTAAATGCATCTCCTATTAAATTCCAGGATAAGCAAAATAAAGTGATCGCTGTACCAGGAATTAAAACAGTATACCAATATTTAAGAGCATTACCATCTGCACCTAAAATCCAGTTACGTGCAAAAGAAATCATCTGTCCCCAGTCGGCATATCCTTCAGGTGCACCTATTCCAAGGAAACTAAGTGTTGCAGCAGTAATTACCATAGAGCCCATTCTCATGGATGCCTGGATTACTACAGGAAAAATAGTATTAAACATTATATGTTTAAATATAATTCTAAAGTCATTTGCACCTAAAGCCCTGGCTGCAATAACAAATTCTTCACTTTTAATAGATAATACCTGAGATCTCATTAGACGGGCAGTAGTCATCCAGCCAAAAGTAATTAAAGCAATCATAACATTTCTTAATCCTGAGCCAAGAACTGTTGTCATAACTATTGCCGCAATTAAAAAAGGTATAGACATAAATACATCAGTTATCCGCATGATAATTTCGTCAATCCAACCACCATAATATGCGGCAATCGTACCAATTATAATACCAATGATTGTACTGATACCAACAACTATAAAGCCAATTCTAAAAGCAGTTCTTGTCCCCCAGATAATTCCATAAAAAATATCATACTGACCTTCAGCTGTTCCAAAAATATGCTCATCACTTGGTGGTTGTGGTTCAAATCCCCAACCATCACGCGGTATAAGATAGGGCTCATCATCCACCGGTGGCGCTATCCATGGTGCCAGTACTGCAATCACTGCCAATACAAATATAATTATTAATCCTATTAAAGAAACTTTATTTTTTATCAGTCGCATAACAACTTCATGCCATTCCATCTATATCACTCCAATCTAATTCTTGGATCAATTACTGCATACGAGACATCAACACATAGGTTAATTAATATTAAGATAAATCCAAAATAAAGTGCTCCACCCAGTACTCCCGGATAATCTAACTGGTCGGCTGCATTAGCCATAAATTGACCCAGTCCTCTTATATTAAAAATTGATTCAGTAATAACCAGTCCACCCATTAATCCCAGTACCATCTGCCCTGCTACTGTAACAACAGGTATTAACGCATTTCTGACAGCATGTTTGTAAACAACTACTTTTTCTTTAAGCCCTTTAGCCCGGGCTGTTCTAATATAATCTTTTCTCAGCATCTCTAGCATACTGGAGCGTGTGATTCTCATAATAAAAGCCCACCATAAAATTGAAATGCTTATTACTGGAGCTATTAAATGCCGTATAGCATTACCAACAACTGCCAGATTACCATTTAAAAGGCCATCTATAACAAAAAATCCTGTATAATTTGCAAACTGAGCTGACTGGACAATTGCTGAAGCCCAATTATCAAGACGTCCTGGAGGAAACCATCCCAGAGTACCATAAAATATCATTAAGACTAACAGCCCAAACACAAATGTTGGAAACGACCATCCTACAACAGCAAAAATCCTGGTAATATGATCCCAGTAGTCATTATGGTGGACAGCTGCAAAGATACCCAGTAAGACTCCACCAAATATAACAGGTATTAGAGCAAATAAAGCTAATTCTGCTGTAGCCGGGAATCGATCCTTAATCGCCGCAGTCACTGGTGCTCCAGCAGACTCAGACCACCCAAAATCACCTTTTACAACACCACCCATCCAGCGTCCATATTGTTCATACCACGGATCATTAAGCCCATATTTTTCAATAAGCACATCAGGTTCAGCACTTTTTAATTGAGCCGGGTCTTTAATATAAGTGCTTAAACGTTGATTTGGACTAAGCATCATTATCATACCAAAAATTAATATACTTACTCCGGCTAAAATTACTGGAAGTATTAATAACCTTCTAATAATATATGATATCATTCCGTCATCCCTTCCCATTTATTTTATTAATAAATCACTTATATAATTAAGGATTTTGTATAATTATTCTAGTATAAATCAAAACATAGAAATTAAGAGGGGGAATATAACATCCCCCTCAAATAAACCTCTATCTGCTTTTTAGCTTTTATTTACCTTTTATTCAGCAGATGCACTTTTGTAAATATTGTAGTAATATATACCATCATGGATGATTGGGTCATATTCCCAACCCTGTACCCATTCTCTCTTAACAAGTTGTGCAGTTGGCTGATAAAGATAAATATCAGTTGCATATTCATAAGTGAATTCCTGTAATTCTTTATATATTTCTTCTCTTTCTTCACTTTTTGTTATTTGAACACCTTTAGTAACTTTTTCATCAATACCGTGTTCCTTTGCAAACTCAACATAATTATCTCCTTTAAAGCCGCCAAATGTTCCATCACTTCTAAGGAAAGGTACTGTGAAGTTATGTGAATCAGCATAGTCGGCACCCCATCCGATGAAACCAAGAGTAAATTTACCATCAATTAAACGGTCAAGATAAGTTGCCCATTTAATACCACGTACATTTACAGTGAATTTATCATTAATATTTTCTACAGTATCTTTTAACATGTCTACAGCAGATTTACGCATAGCATTACCTGTATTATAAAGGATAGTTATTTCAAACCCTTTATCCCAGAGTTCACCATCAAAAGCTTTTTTAAATTCTTCTTCAGCTTTATCCAGATTCATCTCATAAACAGGACTATCTTCAGTAAAACCTAAGAATGGTTCTGGAATTGGACCACGCGACTGCTGTCCATCACCTTTCATAACATCTTTAACAAAAGCATCATAATTCATGGAAAAAGCAAAAGCTTTCCTTACATGAATATCATTAAAGAAGTCTGATGGAATACCATCGCCATCGAGTTTACCACTGTGGACATCATCATTTCCTTCAGTATTAATTTCCCAGTTCATAAGACCATAACCTGTATAAAGGTTAGGCAAACCTGTAACAACTTCTACATCTTCCATACCTTCCATCTGATCAATATACTGCTTGTCCACATAGACTACATCTGCATCTCCACGTTTAATCATTAATTTACGTGTAGACCATTCGTCAATCATCTCAATTACTACAGATTCTAATTGAGCAGGATCACGCCAGTAATCATCATTTCTTGTAAGAGTTATCTTTTCCCCACTTACCCACTCTTCAACTTTAAATGGACCAGTTCCATTTGTTATATCATAAAGCGGATCAGCTTCTTTTGTTGGATTATAGTACTCGGCTATTGTAGTTGGTTCTCCATCCCATGTACCCTGTTCAATAGACCATTCTTTATCAAGAATAGCACCTAAACCATTATCCTGGACAACAATACTTAAGAATGGTGGATAAGGTTCAGGAAGATGAAATACTACATTATTTTCATCTACTTCAATAGCTTCAGACAGATAATTATATACTTTTTCAGACTGTTCCGCTGTTAATTTCGAAGGGTCTTCTACCTCTACTACTTTTTTAGTAATATCCGCTAAACCGCCGGCACCATAAAGTGGTTCATATAACATCCACCAGGGACCGCCATCACGGTCATGAATAAGCCCTCTCATAAAACTATATTTTATATCTTCTGGAGTTAAAGTACCACCTTCATGGAATTTAACTCCTTCGCGAATTGGGAATACATATGTTTTTCCGTCATTTTTAACTAAACCATTTTCTACAGTTGGTACTTCTGTTGCTAAAAGAGGTTCAAATTTAGTAATATCTCCTTTAGCAAATTTAATTAAGTTTTCATAAACATTTACGTAAATTTCTGAACTGGCATTATCATATTGATAATGTGGATCCAGACTATCAATAGTACCCATATTTACTTTTGTAAAGGTCTCTGGGTTAGTTACCTCTACAACTTCCTCTTCCTGTACTTCAGGTGCCTGTTGTTGTGTAAAATATACAACTGCACCTACCACAACTAATGCTAAAACAACTAAAATTGCAATCGTTTTTTTACTCATTAAGATTCTTCCTCCTCGTTTTTTTAATAACCTTTAAAACATCTTCTGCCTACTAAGTAATAACTCTTTAAGCCTGTCCGCAGCACCCCCCTTCAAAATTGGTTTATATATAACATACATAAAATATCATATATACATAACAAATGTTACTATACCACACCATATATTTTACAATATACAAAATTCGTTGTCAAACGACACAACAATCATTATCAGGTAATTTAAGGAATTTATAAATATTATTATTCCATATTACATCCAAAATTATCAATAAAAAACAATAATTCAACCTGTAATCAGGTTGAATTATTGTTTAAGTTATAAATTCTTTGATAATGTTCATAAACTGTTAATATCTGTTTAATATAATCACGCGTTTCTTTAAATGGTAAATCACTTAAAGAAGTGTGCTGACCATTCCAGCTATGCTTTAACCACTTGCTGACATTACCTCTGCCGGCATTATAAGCTGCCAGAACAATTATTAATTCATTATCAAATTGTTGATTTAAATTACTTAAATACCAGCAGCCAAATTCAATATTTACTGCTGGTTTATAAAGTTCCTGAATATTATAATCATTACATAATATCTTTTCTGCTATCCACTGACCTGTATCAGGCATAATTTGCATTAATCCCACTGCACCTCTATGTGATTTAGCATCTTCAATATATTTACTTTCTACAAATATCATAGCTGCAACCAAATCAGGATCCAGATTATATTTCCTGGCTTTTTCAATTATTATCTCTTCATATTTCAAAGGATAAACTAATCTCCAGAACCAGTCCATATTAAAAATTATAATCAAAAATATAAATAATAAAAAAAGTATTAATATAGCTTTTTTGACATTATTTAATTTTATTAACACATTTATCACTCACAATTACAGTATATACTTCAATATTATTATATTACATATTTTACTAATTATGTTATTTTCTTTACCAGAAATTTATATATAATTAATTTTCTTCAATAATACCATGAAGTATAATATCAGCAGTTGCAACATTTGTAGCCAGAGGAATATTATGAACATCACAGACTCGAAGCAGTGCTGTTATGTCAGGTTCATGAGGCTGTGCAGTTAAAGGGTCTCTTAAAAATATAACTCCATCAACACGCTCTTTCGCAATCTCAGCACCAATCATCTGGTCACCACCGAGAGGACCTGACTCCATTCTTTCCACAGGCATACCTGTCTCTTCAATAATAACCTTACCGGTAGTACCAGTTGCCAACAGGTCACACTGTAGTAATAGGTCTCGATTGTTTTTGGCAAACTTAATCATTTCTGGTTTTTTTTCATCATGTGCTATTAAAGCAATCCTTTTAATTTTCATTATTAATCTCCCTACATATTTTTTTAACTTTTTGTTCGAGTTCTTTCTTGCTTCCGTTATTATCTATAACAATATCAGCCAGCTTCCTCTTTTTCGCTAAAGGCATCTGAGAATTTATTCTTTTTTTTGCCTTATAAAGATTTATATTATCTCTATTCATAAGTCTTTTAAGCTGTGTTTTTTTATTTACATAAACAACCCAGACACTGTCGACTATTTTATCCAGGTTAGTTTCTAATAGTAATGGAGCATCCACAACTATTATATCATTTTTTTTGCTATACTGCTTTATTTTCATCTTTATTATATCTATAATCATAGGATGCGTAATCTCTTCCAGTTTCTTTTTCTCTTCAGAATTATTAAAAACTATTTTTCCCAGTTTTTTACGATTTATCTGATTATTATCAATTATAGCACTACCAAAATAACTTATAACCTTTTCTCTAGCAGTTTTTGTTTCCAGAACCTGATGGGCTATTTTATCAGCATCAATAATAACAGCTCCCAGTTTTTTCAATAAATTACTCACAGTTGTCTTCCCGGAAGCTATCCCACCTGTTAAACCAATAATCATTTTTTCACCCCACATTTACTTGATTAATCATAAGTATTTTTCCTGTCTCACAAAAAATAATCCTATTTCAACTTCAACACCTATCTCATTTTTGACATTGAGGACAGTAGTGGGTACCCCTTCCTGCAATTCTTGTTTTAACTATTTCAGAGCCGCATTCTGGACATCTATGGCCTTCTTTCTGGTATACTTTCAATTTATCCTGAAATTCACCTTTTTCACCACTGGCGTTTACATAATCACTAAAAGAAGTTCCCCCATATTTAATACCGATTTTTAAGACTTTTTTTATAGCCTTATACAATTTCTTTTTTTCATTATTATTAAGAGAATCTGCTGTACGCATAGGATTTATCCCGGCTGAAAATAAAGCTTCATCAGTATAGATATTACCCAGACCAGCTAGAAAGGTCTGATCAAGAAGTAAGGCCTTTATATTTTTTGATCTATTTATAAACAATTCTTTAAATTTCTTAAAAGTAAACTTCTGAGCAAGAGGTTCAGGTCCCAGGTCGGCCAATCCTCCTGCCTCTTTATATTCTCCTTTTTCCACAAGATATAGGCGGCCAAATTTGCGTACATTATTAAATCTTAAGTCCATAGCATCATCCAGTTTAAAGATTATATGAGTATGTTTATTATATTCTAAATTAGATGGTTTTACCAGAAGCCTTCCTGTCATACGTAAATGTATTATTAAATTTTTCTGGTCAGAAATATTAAAAATGATATATTTGCCACGACGTTTAATTGCCCTTATTTTCTTTCCTTTTAAAGCTTTCTTAAATGTATCAGGATCTGGAAAAGCAATTAATCCAGTTTCTTTAATAATAACATCTTTTATAATGTTATTAACAACCATATTTTTTAATCCAATTACTATAGTTTCAACTTCAGGTAATTCCGGCATTGTTACACCTCTTAGTAAAATCAATTTAAATGTCTATATCTTATAACCCTTCTTATCCTTCCAATTTTCACCTACCTGTATATCAGCTATTAAAGGTACATCCAGCTTAATAGCATTTTCCATTTCTTCTTTAACAAGTGATGCAGTGCAATTTAGATTGTCTTTTTTGACCTCCAGAACAAGTTCATCATGTACCTGTAGCAGCATTCTGGCAAAATAGTCTTCCTGCTGCAGACGTTCATAGACATTAATCATAGCTAATTTCATAATATCAGCAGCACTACCCTGTATCGGTGTATTAATTGCTGTACGGCGGGCAAAATTACGGCGGTGATAATTACGGCTTTTAATCTCAGGAATATATCTTTTTCTCTCCAGCATTGTAGTAACATAACCATCATCTTTAGCCTGGGCCACCACTTTATCCATATATTCTTTAACCCCGGAAAATCTATTAAAATATTTATCTATATAGTCTTCAGCTTCTTTTCTAGCAATTCCCAGATCACGGGCAAGCCCATAAGAACTCATACCATAGGCTATACCAAAATTGATAACTTTGGCATGGCGCC
>JBMCBT010000050.1:0-13269 GCA_048623215.1 Halothermotrichaceae bacterium | reverse complement strand
CATTTCATTGTTCTATCTTCATCAGGAACTTTTCCCCTTTTACAACAGCTGAAGCATACTATAAATTAAAGCTTAGATTGGTGGTGAACTTTATGAAAGACTATAGAAAAGCCCAACTGGAACAGGAATCTGCAGCATATCCCCGGTTAGCACAGGCCAGTAGTCCATTGTTACAGGATAGGATAAATAGATTAATTAAAAGAACCGTTGATAAAACATTACCTGCAGGCAAATACATAGAGATGAATATTATCACAGCAGCCGGCAAATATGATACTACAGTAAATCGCAATGAAATATTAAGCCTCAGGTTTGAAAATTATTTTTATCCTGAAAAGTTTGCTAACGGGATAACAAGTGTACAGGGTTTAATAGTAAATTTAATAACAGGTAAGAAATATAAACTGGAAGATTTATTTAAATCGGGAAGTAACTATAAACTATATCTTGATAGTATAATAGAACGACAGATTACAGAAGAAAATATCCCACTGATTAATGAGTTTCCCGGTATCACCGGTAATGAAGTATTTTATCTTAAAGAAAACAGCCTGGTTATAGTATATCAGGAATATGAACTAAGTCCAGAGCATCACCAACAGCTAATCCTATTAAAGCTCCAGCAAAATTATCTTACATAGTATCACTACATTATGTAGGTTGTTAATCAATTAATTCTAAATTTAATTTGTTTTCAAAAATACTTAACAAATTTTCAACCTCTACTAAATTAGTTGAAGAGATAATTATAAATGCTACTTCCTTATTTTCTCTAAATAATATTATCATACTATCTATTCCACTATTTAGAGATATAGTGCTTTGGGGAGTAATATCGACTTTTTCTATATTATTTGTGTTTTTAAATCGTTTTGTTTCTTCAAGTCCTTTTTCTTTCTTATTAGAAACTGAAATAGACCTTGGTTCAAGTTTATTAGTAACTTCTTTAATACAATCAATAATTTTTTTCTTATCAAATTTTTTATAGCTATATTTACGGTTTAATTCAATAACACTTTCACTTATATTATCACTTTTATCCTTTTCATCAGATTCCACTGAGCATCACCTTTAATCCGTTTTATATGATCGTCATATGAAAGAGCCAACTCTACTCCCCATTAATCATATTTTTCAGTAAATCTAAAATATTTACTAACTCTAAAGATAATTTCTGTTTTTCTATATTTTCATCCAATTCCTGTGCTTTCTTATATGGTATTAAAACTCTCACTCTATAGCCCAAAGAAATATCAACATAATTTCTACCACTATTTGTGAAGTGTTCATCCCATCCTTTTTTCTGTTTATACCACTTTGAACCTAATTTGTTCTCCAATATCTGTTCCAGTTCATTCCAGGTGCTCTTTTTATTTCTATACCAGCGTCCGGCCAACTCATTATATGCTTTTTTGTTATGGGTGTTTTTATATAAATCTTTTTCTGTATCAAAATGTATCCAGAAAACACCTTTATAAAAATGCGAAAATTTAATATAAGGAGATATTTTTAAAGGATATTTATTATTTATCTTATCTTTTTTAACCCAATCATAACTTTTATTGAAAGAAAATAAATGATATCCCTGATTTTTAGTGTCACCCGGCCAGATTGTTAAACTCAAGTACCTTTTAAACTCTTCTTCATTATTGTATTTTTCTTCAGTCTTACATAAAGATAAATTTGCTTCTGAAACCCATTTATAATCAAGGGGGACAGCATCTCTACTGCCTTTCTCTACTAAAGTATCATATCCCAGTTGTTTAGCCATTCCCAGCTTTACAGTAGATAATCTTTCATAGATCAGAGTATGATTGTTATCCTCTTTACTGGATGTAAAAGGCAATTTGGAAAGTGGCTTTTCTGGAATCCATTCTGGATGATGCATCTTAACATAATCTATAAAGTCTTCAATAAAGTTGCTTTTCTTCTCATTATAAGTCAGGAAGTTTTTTGCTCTATAATATAATTTCACTACTTTCTCCCAGGTATATGATTTAAATACAGGTGATTCTTCTATTTTTTTATTATATTTTTCAGAAGTTATTATAGCTTCTATCTGATTTTTAAGTTGTTCTGGAGCACTATCATTTTTATAAAGTTTTACTTCTATAACAATTAATATTTTATTTACTTCAATAATAATGTCTGGTATTGGATTTTCTTTACCATTAGTTTTAACATTATCCATATTTATATGGGAAAGGTCATCAGGAGTAATGGCAACAGCATAGATATTTTCTCTCGGTTGAATATTATTTGCTTTTTGTTGGATATTTATTGATATCCTACTCTTTTCACCTGGATTAGTATCAAAGCTGGATTGATATTGATCAGCTCCTACTATATCTTTCAAAAATCCCATCAAGAGTAATGGTTCATTTTTAAAACATATAGCCAGGGCTCTTGAATAATTATTCTCAAGTGTTTCATCTCCACCATAATAAGTAAACAGATTCATATGATTTTTCATATCTATCCATCCTCTCCTAAACTTAATAGTTTTTCATCCAGGTTTCTTATATTCATGAAGTAGTGACATCTTTAATTCATCAAACTTCAAACTTATATTTTTTTAAAAATTTGATTCACTTCAAAACTGCTAAATTTACATTCCTACTTCCTTTCATACAACCTCTTAATCAAATCAAAGATAAATTCTCTTTTTGCTAATACAGATACCCATTTGTCAGGTATATCTTCCAGGCCATAATAAGCACCGGCCAGCTGACCGGTAATTGCTCCTACTGTGTCAGCATCATCTCCCAAGTTTACTGCTTTCAAAACAGCATCCTTAAAAGAATCAGTCCTGTAAAAAGACCAGAGACTGGCTTCAATAGTATGTAGTACAAATCCACTGGAAGAGATCTGAGCTCTATTTTTATCCCTATAACTGCCCGCAGCAATTTTCTTTACTTCATCGACCATTTCCAGCTGACAGGCCTTACCCCTTAATAATTCTTCTTTATTTTTGCCCTGGATAGCTTGCTGCAGCAGTCCTCCGTAAAAACGACAGGCATCTACTGCCATAGGATTATTATGGGTAGTAAGTGAGCTTTGCCCAGAGTAATAAACCGCTTTTTCAAAATCATCTTTATAATACATGGGAACAGGGGCCAGCCTCATCAGGCTACCATTCCCAGCTGCCCGCTCCCTTTCAGGTGGAAGCTTACCATTTTCTTTAAATTCCTTTAAAGAACGCAAAGTATTATGACCAATATCAAAACACTCTCCGGTACTGCTTAGATAACCATTATTAAACCAGTCCAGATATTTATTGAGCTGTCCTTTGAGAGAAAAACCATCCTTGATAAGACTTTCTGCCAGACAGAGAGCCATAGAAGTATCATCAGTCCACTGCCCTACTTCCAGGTTAAAAGGCCCTCCACCAGTCATATCGGTTATAGGCTCAAAACTGTCCCTTGCTTTAAACTCCACCGTAGTCCCCAGGGCATCACCAACTGCTAATCCAATTAATACTCCTGCAAAATTATGATACATAGTATCACTCCATTATGTAAGTTGTTAATCAATTTATTCTAAATTTTACCCAGTTGTAAACCTCATCTTTCCTTATTCTCATCCCTTTTACCTAATTCGCCTACAGTATCCCCTGCATTGTTTTTATATAATATCAAGATATCCACTCCTGTCTACCTTCTAATACCCCTTCATTACACCGCGGACACTTTACTTTTCTATCTTCGTCAGGAACAAAAACCAGCTTTCTATTACCACAGCCAGGACACTCTGGTACCTCAGTATTTTTAGGTTCACATTCCCCCAGCCAGACCTGTAAGGTATTATCAGTAGATTTCTTATATTCCACTATAATTAAATCATGTACGTTATCACATTCAGGACAATAGATTTTAGCTGAAAGACCATAAATTCCCCTTTCCCTTGCTTCTTCAGATACAGGAGCTGGATGACCATAAAGCTTTCTTTTACCTTCACTATCACGATAAAATTCCCACGGCCCTGATGTCTCAACAGTATAACCACAATTACTGCATGTATGAACATAAACTGAACCCATTTTATCTCTCCCCCTTCACTTAGTACTGTATTATTTTCTACAATTATCATATCATGAAGGAATGACAGCATTATGTCATAGAACAACAGTTCAGGACAAATAGGTAAATAAAAAGAATAGTTATTAATAAAACCTGCTAGTAATAGCAGGTTTTATTATTATCCAACAATTTTTATTTCTTCAGCTTAGTGTATTCAGGGTCTTTTCTTTTTGATTGACTAACAACTACACCCCTTCCCGTAACTGAAATACTAATCCTATATCCTTCAACAGTCCACAAACAATATTTGGTTTTGTTGACTATTCCACGGCCAACTTTATAATCAATCTTGTCCCAATCAATTGATTTTTTAACACCAGCCAGGGTTTTTCTTAATGATTTTACCTGTTCTTTGCTAATTGCTTCTGTTTTCATATTATCATCATCTACTTTCATTATTTATTTTACATTATTTCTTTGTCCATATTCTTGTATTTAAATCAAGCTCTTCTACTATATCAAACATTAATTTTATATATTTATAAAACTCATTTATATCTTTCCTCATAAGATATTTCTCACCCATTATGCTCGGTTCAAATAAGTCTTTACAAATTGGTATTGCTATATATATTTTAGATTTATTAAAAGAAACTGAAATGTGTCCCCCTACACTTTTTTTAACATTGTAATATAATCTCAGTATCTTCTCCATTATTTTTGGTGTTAAAATATATCTGGCTTCAAGTTGACTGGTTCCCCTTACATCAAATACATTTTCAAAGTCTGTATTTTCCATAGTGATAGATTCATTACCTGACATAAGGTCTTCTAATACTTTCGGTTTACCAAGCAACCCTCTTGGTGTAATTATTAATTTAGATTTAAAATCCTTATTGAAATCAGCTATAAAAAATAGCCCTCCAAATATTCTACGATATTCATCTCCCTTTTTATAGCAGGCCCGGACTTCTGAAAATTCTATCCTGGTTTTCCCTACCTTACCTGAAATATAGTCTTCCCCTCTATATCTATCTATTCTTTTATCATTATAAAGAGCACTATATATAAATTCACTCCTGTCAACAAAATTATCTTTATTATATTCCAGGTCTTCATCAACGTACTTGACAAGTTTTGATAAAACCTGATGCTTAAAATCTTCTACATAGCTTTTACCAAATCTTTCTTTAAAGTACTCGTACGCAAACAAGATACCACTGGCAGGTATTAATAAAAAGCCAAGAATAATAGTCTTTATATAATAAAAAAATAATCCTGTTAAAAATAATAATATAAAGGCTGTTATTATTGTATATAATAGTACTTTTTTCCGTATTATCTTTCTGTCATCATTTAAATCATTAAGTACCCTTTTTAAATCTTCATTATAAAAACCTTTTGTTGTTTTAAACATTTTATCATTCCTTTATTTAATCCAGTGAATTACCGGCAGTAATAATAAACACTGCCGGTAGTTACTTTTAAAGCTGGTAGTAAAAACTGCTTTTATCCTTATTCTTTTAATTTAACAGCAGTACCATAGGCCAAAATCTCAGCTGCACCATTCATTACCTGTGATGTAGTAAAACGTACATTAATTACAGCATCTGCTCCTAATTTCCTGGCTTCTTCTACCATTCTTTTTAAAGCTTCTTCCCGTGTTTCACTGATCATTTTTGTATATTCTTTAACTTCCCCACCAACAATATTTCTAAGGCTGGCCATAATATCATTCCCTACATGGCGTGCTCTTATAGTATTACCCCTGACTAAACCTAAAACTTCTTCAATCTCTTTACCGGTAACCTCATTAGTATTCACCACTATCATTTTTTTCATTTTTTATATCCTCCATTCTCTCTTTAATTAAACCAATAATTAAAATAACCAAACCTAGAATTATCCCTGTTATCCCAATTCTAATCACTACCGGCATTGGTGAGCTGAAAAACTCAGCCAGAAAATGATATACTCCATAGCCGATTAACAACAAAAAACTTATAACAAATACAGTAAAACCAATCTTTTTAATATACTCTCCCTCCCTTCGTATTATAAAGCTTTTATCATACCCCAGCACATTACATCACTACCGGGGACTATTTCCTCAGCGGCCACTTCAAAGCCTAACTTCTTATATATCTCAACATTGGTAGAGGTATGTGTCTCCAGATAAGTCGGCTGACCTTTTGCCCTTGCCTTACTTAATGCAGACAGCAGTAATTGCTTACCATAACCCTGTCCCTGGTAGTCAGGGTCTACACAAAGAAAGATAATATATTGATGGTGCTCTTTCATTACTTTTTCATGTATTGTATCTGTAAACTGGTCATATTTGTTAAACCTTTTCCCTACATCTGATCCCAATTTCCAAAGAGATAATGCTCCTGATCTTAGTGACCTGTATAAATTTATATTATAGTCATCATAATCAGAAAATAAGATTATTCCTTCTATATCAGAAGACGGTGCATATGCCTTCCCATAGAGAATACTATATTTAATAATAAATCTATTAAAAAGCTGTCGAGATTCCTCTATATTTTTTTCGGCCAGTATGTACTTATACATTGGATCATTTTTAAAAGCCTTTGCTGAAACTTCTGCACATTTATCAATATCCTTTTTCTTCAGCTTATATAGATTACTCAATTGATATTTTTCTTTTCCCATACAATATTACCTCCCCGGGTTAGTCATAGGGTCCTTCAACCCCCTAGCTATAATAATTGACCGGTTAATCTTCTCGAAACCACCTTTCTACTACTTATATTGTTTTAACATTTTTTCTAGCTCCTGCTTTATTTCAAGACAAAGCCAGTCAGGTTTTTTAACTTCCACTTCACTACCGAAACTTAATATCCATCTCTTGATCTCCATACTACTACCGGTTCTGACTTTAAAAAGTATTTTATCATCATCCAGCATTTCTATCTGCTGTGAAGGGTGCCAGTCATATTCCTGCACTATCCGGGCTGCTGTCCCTTTAAAAACCAATTCAACTTTAAAATCACTACCTCTTTCTACACCCCAGGAATATCGAAAATACATGTCAGCAGAAAAATTCTCCGGTCTTTCATATTTGATATCTAATATATTATATTCATATATCCTGTCAATACGAAAAGTTCTTATATCTTCCCGCAGATGACAGTATCCTACTAGATAACAAGCACCGTCTTTTAAAATAAGGTTATAGGGATCTATCTCTCTTTCTCTTATTTTATTATCGGCAAGAGAATTATACTCTATTTCAATACAGCTGCTCTGTTCAATTGATTTCTCTATAGCTGTTATCAGTTCCTGATATTCCGTCAGGTCAACGGACGGATTACTTAGGGTAATCAAACGCTTATCAATATTTTCAATAACTTCACAGATACTTTCTGGAAGTGCATTAAGTATCTTAGATAGTGCCAGATCAAGTTCACCTCTATAGGGAGAATTCTCAGATTGATAGGTGCTGGCAGCAAGTGAAAGGGCCACTGCTTCATCACGGGTAAACTCTGGAGGTGAAAAAGAATATGTATCTAAAATATCATATGTTTCTTTTTCTGAGTCAAAATAAAGCGGTACACCTATCTTTTCCAGAACTATTCTATCACGATGAAAAGTTCTTTCCGATATACCAAAGTTTTCTGCCAGCTTACTGGCAGTCCACTTCTTATGACTGCCTTCTAATAGTGTAATCATATTCACAAGTCTTTCCACACGAGAATATTTCATAATATTATCACCTATTATTAAGTTCTATAATCAATAATAAATTCCTTTTCATAGTGAAAAAGTTGTAAAAAATTTCAACTTTTTATTTCTACACCGATTAATATACACTATTTAAATTAATATATTTTATTTGTGATAGTATTTTTTTAATATATTTAATATATTATCTTAATTTATTTAATTTTCTTCTTGACTTTTTTTATTTTTTGTATTATTATTTAAATATATTAAACATTTATTGGTAGTTTCTTAAATATATCAATTTGTTTATTTAATTTATTAATTAATCTCTGGAGGTATAAATATGGCCAGTAAACTAAAGATTAAAATTAAAATAAATAGGCTCTACATACCCTTACCAGCTGTCCCTCTTTCTCTGGCAGCCTGGTTTATCAAATTTGCCGCTAAACATTCAACAAATGAAGAAAAAGATATAGATATTAAACTACAACCAGAAGAAATTAATCAGCTGGTTGATACTCTTAAAAGCACAGAACCATTTGAACTGGCAGATATTGATGTAGAAGACAAGGGTAAAAGAATCAGGATAAAGATATACACTAGATAAAAATAGGAGGTGATTTCAAAATGGGCAATAAGCTAATCGGGCAGTGCCCGGTCTGTAATCATCAGGTTAAGGTCACAGAGGTCAGCTGTAATAAATGTCATACAGTTATCAGCGGCAATTTTGAACTAAATAAATTTTCCAGGCTAACTGAAGAACAGCAGTACTTTATTGAAATGTTTATAAAAAACAGAGGTAATATCAAGGAGATGGAAAAAGAGCTCAATATCTCCTACCCGACCGTACGTAATAAGCTGGAAGAAGTAAGGAAAGCACTGGGTTTTATTGAAAATAACAAACCCAAAGTAAACAAAAAAGAAATTCTGGAACAGTTAAGCAAAGGAGAAATTTCTAAAGATAAGGCATTGGAGCTTTTGACTGAATAAAAACATAATAAGTGAAACTGAAAAGTACATTTAGAATATAGTTTTTAAAGTCTATAATCAAAAACAAGGAGGCTGTATAATGAGTGTTTACGAAGAAAAAATGCAAATTCTAAAGATGATTGAAGAAGGTAAAATTGATTCAAGTGAGGGCCTGGAGTTGCTGGAAGCTATTGAAAACAAGGGTGAGCAGGAGTTAAAACCTTCCCACATCACCTCAGCAAAATGGCTGAGGGTAAGGGTTAAAACCGAAGATGACAAAACCAAAGTGAATGTTAATATTCCGGTATCACTGGTAGATGTTGGTTTTAAAATCGCTAAAGCATATTCACCTGAGTTAAATGCTGAAGAACTGAAAAATATTGACCTTGATGAAATAATAAAGGCTATCAAAAATGGTGCTGAAGGTAAACTTGTAGACATCTATGATGAAGAAAACAATACCAAGGTAGAAGTTTTCGTTGAATAATTATTGGTATTATCTATCCAGCCTGTAACACTATTAAATATATAACTTCTACCTATGCACTGTATTAGTTATTTTAAGCGGCTAGAGCTTTAATGTTTATTAAAGCTGGCCGTTTTATTTTTGCAACTCTTTACTAAACATCTTAGCCACCTACAATACCCGACCGTTTTTCTTGTAATAAGCATCTATCCCTGCACCGATCGCCAGGCCAAAACAAATTCCCAGTGATAACCCTATTGATACATTATCAAATGCAGTACCTAATGCTATACCGACTCCAGTACCCAGACACATGTAAGTAGACATATATTGCCCATCAGCGATTAAATCATGTTTGTTTTTCATATGTGAAATAATATCTTTCATCTTATTTTTAAATGAGTGCAGTTTATTTTTGTTTTCAATCTTACTGAATTTATTGGTATCTGCTGCATATTTAATTATGAATTCTGTATACTGCTGACATTCATTACATTCATCATAAAATTGTATAAGTCTTTTACTTACACGTTCAAGCTTTTTATAATCTATTTTCTTTGCCAGGCCCGATTCTGTATATTCATCACTCTCTTCAATTATCTTCTTTAATTTTTCTTTTTGATTATTATCTTCCATTTTTCTCCTCCAAACTCTCTTGACCTATAACAGCAATACATTGACAGCTTACTTACAACTCATCTTCCAGTTTTTTCTTGACTTTTCTTATCCTGTAAATTGCATAGAATAAAATAATAAGTATCAACAATACAAAAATACGTGTACTCTTTACAAATCTACCACTATTAAAAGTTTCCATGTTAAAAAACAGATTAAGTATATTTAATAAATTAATGAAAAAACCAATATATAAAATTCTTAACAAACTGCGGTATTTTTCAATTCTTGATATATTATCAGAATATATATCAGGATATCTACAGTTATCAGCTTTCACTCTAAAATACTGCCAGCCGGCAAACTCTGTTACATGTTCCCAGCCTGCATCTCTGAAGATTGACAAATACTCCTCTTTATCTATATTCCTACCTCCTATATAATCAAATTTGTAAATATAATCAGCTGGTTCTGCTTTTTCAAATGTGTATAAACCTAAAAAGTAACTTTTTAAAAGCCAGCCCTTTTGAGCCATCTCACGCAGCCACTTTTCTTCCTTTTCTTCCTGCCAGGCCAGTATAAGCTTAAAAACACGTTTTATTTTATCAGACATTATTAGTCTCCTCCATCTTTTCAAGAATAGATTTACTTTCCCGGGTCATCTGTTTAATCCTCTCATATTCAAGCTTCAACACTGTTCTTCCTGACTTAGTTAAACCATAATACTTACGCCTACTGTCTTCCTGAACTGGTGCTTTAACCATTGTAATCAAATCTTCATCTTCCAGCTTGCTTAATGCCCCATAAAGAGTACCTGGAGCCAGAACGACTCTTCCCTTACTTATTTCTTCTGCTTTCTGCATAATACCATATCCATGAAGCGGCTCGACCAGAGACAACATTATATAATATGTAGCCTCTGTTAATGGTAAGTAATCAGTTATATCATTTTTTTTGCTCATCTATTAATGACCCTCCTCCTAAAATGCAGCATAAAGTTATCAAGTTGAGCATTATTAACTTTTGTCAGGATAACTTCATTTTGCTGTTTTTATATCGTCATCCTCTATATCCGCATTCTTTATATCGTTCTACTTTATATCGTCTAACGATATAGTATCATAATAAAAAACCTTTGTCAATAAAATTATCTCACACTAAATATATTTTACAACAATTTTTATAAACTCTTTAATATCATTAATGTTATTTAATATAATTTCATATTCTAATTCTCTATCCAATGAAAGGTAATCATGTACAAGTATATTTCTAAAACCAGCCATTTTCATTAATTTCTCTGATAAGTCCTTGTCAATTATATTATTATCAACCAGTATTTTAAAAATATCACGATTTGATTCTGGTGTTCTCAATCTCTGATCGGCAATAAGATGATTACCAATATCAAGTACTGCCTCAATAGCTAAATGCAGGGATCTTTCATAACGAAAATATATATCCGGATCACTACTGAATTCATTTTTTGAAAAATCTTTTATACCTTTTAGATAATTAAGATTATCCTTAAGATTATTTAGGCGCTTTAAAACAACCTCTTTATCCACCATTATACTTCACCACCTTTTTTAAGCTTTTCAAGCAATATATTCTGGTGAAAGTCCAGATAGTATCTAAAATCAAAATATTCTTTCAGCACCCTGGAAAAAAATTTATTATAATTCATATTTTTAATATATAACAATTTTCCATACTTAATAATTTGGTATTTAAGTAAAGGTTGAGCCTGATTTATTAATATAATATCACATTGTTTTTTTAAATCGGAAGACAATATACTGATCAATTCACTTCTCAATTCTAAAGAATTAGACTCAGCAATCACATTTTCTTCTAGAAAAAATGCTAAATCAATATCACTATGTTCAGTACTATCACCCTTTGCCTGTGAGCCAAATAATATTACCATTTTAATTTTATCAAATATATCTAATTTCTTAACAGCAGTTAAAATTTGTTTATGAAATATCATATAACCACCCTCTATACTCTCCTATTATCAAACACCTAATTTACCTAATTCTAGAATAACATCCTATCTTTAATTTTTACTAACACTTGATTTCATTATACAGTAAAAGGTAAGAGTTAGCAATATTTATGTTCATTTCTAAATATAAAGTATCATCTCATCATCTGTATACTTGAAGCCATATTTTTCATACAATTTCTTACCCATATCTGTTGCATGCAGAGTTACTTTTCTATATCATCAATAGAAGCTTTTTTATATTGAATCATATTCTATCTCCTCCCTGTCTAATTTTCTTCAGCCGAATATTCCAGAATATCCCCCGGCTGACAGTCAAGTGATTCACATATGGCTTCCAGTGTAGAAAATCTAACTGCTTTTGCTTTATTAGTTTTTAAAATTGACAAATTTGAAATGGTAATTCCCACTTCTTCTGACAGCTTTGTCAAAGACTTTTTCCGTTTTGCTAACATAACATCCAAATTTACTATTATTGGCATATTTTGACCCTCCTCGGGGTAAGCCCACGAAGTTTGCGAGCAGACTTTAAATTCTATCAGCCTATCTATATTGTAAGGTCATTATCTTTTTTTATCACTAAAGCCTGTTAATTTTTGTTATACGCTAACTTTAATAAAAAAAGGATGCCTTTTTAACTTACTTCATTTTGTTTATTTATCGCTCACAGCTATATTAGAATTAATTTAAACCGTAAGGTTAATACTATTAATGTTATGAAATTCGAAATTAATAAGTACACATATAGCTTATTCTTATTTATAAATATATAAAATAGAGGTAATCATATGAAAGATAGTACTTTAATTAAATGGCTTAACTGGTTTTACACACTGGAAATGGGCCAGGTAGATTTATATCTATCTCAGGCTAAAAAAAGTGAAGATCCCTATATAGCTCATGTACTACTTAAAGTTGCTGAAGTTGAGGCCAGTCATGCTGAATTATTCAGTGATATTTTAAAAAGAATGGGCAGCAGACCATATATGATTGATAGTCTTTTATCCTATATTACTGGTCATATCCCTGGACTTATCACACCCATTACTGGTACAACCAACTTGTTTTTGTACAACTATACTCTTGAAACTATAGCTATAGCTGATTATAAAATGCTTCTAAAAAAGATAGAACCAGTAACAGATTTACATCAAGACCTTATTAATATACTTATGAGCAACTTAATTGAAGAGGATTTTCATCGAATCTGGTTTAAAGACCGCAGAGAATCAATGAAAGATTTTAAAAAATAGGAAGTGATTAATATGGATAGATTTACACGAGGTTTTATTTCAGGAATACTGGCTTCAATAATACAAAGTATAATTGGATATGCTTTATATTTATTAAATTTCACAGAACTGCTCTGGCAGAGTTTTTCATCTGTTTTAATTCATGGTAGAGAGCCATTGTTACTTAGTGAACGCATTTTTGCAGAATTAGCGGTATGGTTTTTCAGCGGCTTGATGGGAATTATTTTTGCTTACATAATTAGAAAT
>JBMCBT010000049.1:0-13301 GCA_048623215.1 Halothermotrichaceae bacterium | reverse complement strand
GTCAAACAGCATATTTTTGAAAAAGAACATAAGGGATTATTGACAGGCAGTCATTTGACAGATTTGAAGATATCACTTCTGACCGGTAGAGCCCATAATAAACATACCAGTGGTGGAGATTTTCGCGAAGCTACCTATAGAGCTTTACGTCAGGGCCTGGAAAAAGCTGATAAAGTACTTTTAGAACCATTTTATGAATTTAAAATCAAGGTAGACCTGGATGATATGGGAAAGGTTTTATCTGATATCGAAAAGGCCAGTGGTAGCTTTGATCCACCTGAGACAACAGGAAGAAAAGTGATTGTGAGGGGTAGGGCCCCTGTGGTTAATTTTATGAACTATCCAACAGAACTGGCTGCTTATACAGGTGGTAAGGGTATGATAAATCTTGTTTTCGGTGGTTATGATATCTGTCATAATCCTGATGAAATTATCAAAAAATTTAATTATGATAAAGATGCAGACCCGGAATATAGCTCATCTTCCATCTTTTGTGCCAAAGGAAAGGGTTATGTAGTTGATTGGTATGAAGCAGAAGAGAAGATGCACTGTTAGTATGTAAGTGATAGAATTTAAAGTCTGCTCGCAAACCTTATAGGCTTGCCCCGGGAGGGTCAAGACAACATAGAAGATTTTGTTTTTAAGTATCGTTATGAAAATTAATTATAATTTTAGAGAAGGGATGATAAAAAATGTTGAAGTTGAATGTTGATAACTTAGAAGATAAAAAAGCCTGGCAGGAAGCCGGTATTAACTTACCTCAATTTGATTATGAACAGGTTGCAGCAAATACCAGAGAGAACCCAAAATGGGTACATTTTGGTGCCGGGAATATATTTAGGGCATTCATAGCAGCACTACAGCAGCAGCTTTTAGATGAGGGAAAAGTAGCTACAGGGATTATTGCGGTAGAAACATATGATTTTGAGATTATTGATAAGATATATACTCCAGTTGATAATTTGAACCTACTTGTTACCATGCATCCAGATGGAACCCTGGAAAAAGAGATAGTGGCCAGTATAAATGAAGGGTTGGTAGCAGATCCGTCCCGGGAAGAAGACTGGAATAGACTTAAGGATATTTTTAAAAACCCTGACCTGCAGATGGCCAGTTTCACTATAACAGAAAAGGGATATAGTCTGACAGATATGTCAGGAGATTATTTTGATTTTGTCCTGGATGATATGGAAAATGGCCCTGATAATCCAACACATGCTATGTCCAAAGTGGCTGCCTTAGCCTATGTAAGATACAAAAATGGTCAACTGCCAATTGCTTTTGCCAGTATGGATAATTGTTCACATAATGGAGAAATACTGCATAAGTCAGTAGAAACAATTGTGAAAAAGTGGGTCGAAAATGGCCTGGTAGAAAAGGGATTTCTTTCATATTTAAATTCCGATAAAGTAACTTTCCCCTGGTCTATGATAGATAAGATAACCCCCCGACCCTCTGAGGCAGTAAAAAAAGAACTGGATGAAATAGGTTTTGAGAATACAGATATAATAAGAACATCAAAAAATACTTACATTGCTCCATTTGTCAATGCCGAAGCACCACAGTACTTAGTTGTAGAAGATAATTTTCCCAACGACCGGCCTCCTCTTGAAGCAGCAGGTGTAATCTATACAGATAGAGAAACAGTAAACAAGGTTGAGAAAATGAAGGTTACCACCTGTTTAAATCCACTACATACAGCTCTGGCTGTTTACGGCTGCCTACTGGGAGAAACTCTGGTTGCTGATCAGATGGAAGATGATATCCAGAGGACTATGGTTGAAAAGATAGGTTATGAAGAAGGACTGCCGGTGGTTGTAGACCCGGGTGTTTTAAATCCCAAAGATTTTATTGATGAAGTTATTGATGAAAGATTGACTAACCCTTATATACCAGATTCACCACAGCGGATTGCTACTGATACCTCACAGAAAGTAGCTATCAGGTTTGGCGAGACTATAAAAGCTTATGATAAGAGGGATGACCTGAATCCGACAGATTTGACAGCTGTACCGCTGGCTATTGCAGGCTGGTGTCGTTATTTATTGGGGATAGATGATAAAGGTCAAAAAATGGAGTTAAGTCCAGACCCTATGCTGGATGAATTAACATCCTATCTTGAAGATATTAAATTCGGAGACAGTGAATCTGTTGGTGATAGTTTGAGACCAATTCTATCAAGTGAAAGTCTTATGGGCTCAGATCTGTATCAGCTGGGAATAGGAGAAAAGATAGAAGGATATTTCAAGGAAATGATAGCTGGTAAAAATGCTGTCAGAAAGACATTAGAAAAATATCTGAAGTAAATTGATAAGCAGATATAAAAGGGAGCCCTGTAGGGCTGTCTTTTTATATATAGTAATGTTTTGTACTTATTTTTATATTAAAACTTAAGGATTTCTTAATATTTACTATGCTATAATCTTATCAGAAGATGAGGATTTTTTTATTATTAGTTGGTAAAAAGTATCTAATAAAGAGATACTCATATAAGATAAGTGGAGGTTATTATATGTTATTTAAAATATTAAAAAAAGATTTTATGAGGAAAAAAATCATTACAATAGCTGTTTTTATATTTATTATGCTGCTGGCAATTTTAATGGCCTCTGGAACAAATATGTTGATTGATTTGAGTAATTCACTGGAACATTTGCTGGAAGAAACTTCAGCTCCTCATTTTGTTCAATATCATGCTGGTAAACTAAATAAAGCTGATATTAACCAGTGGAGTCATGACAATCCTTATGTTAAGAAACAGCAGACTTCTGCTATGATAAATATTGATGGTTCAAAGGTTTACCTTAATAATAAAGATAGATCGGAAAATGGTTCTGTTATAGATATGGGATTTGTTAAACAAAATAAATCATTTGATTATCTTCTTAATTTAAATAATGAAATTATTAAGGTAAATGAAGGCGAAATTGCAGTACCGATTTATTATATGCAAAATAGAAATTTATCTATAGGAGATACATTAACTATCAAGGATAAGGGTCAAAGCCTTACTTTTACAATTACAGATTTTGTTAGAGATATACAGATGAATTCATCGATTGTTTATTCCAAACGTTTTGTAGTAAGTAATATTGATTATGAAAAAATTAAAGTAATTACAGGAGATATAGAATACTTGATAGCTTTTCAATTATACGATCTAGCTGATTTAAATAAATTTAGCAATCAATATAGCAACTCTGGTTTGCCTAATAAAGGGCCGACAATAGATTATGATATATTAATTATCGTAAATAGTATAACAGATGGATTAATTGCTGCTGTCATTATTTTAATTAGTCTTTTATTAAACATGATTGCTCTCTTATGTCTGAGGTTTGTTATTCTATTGACTATGGAGGAAGATTATAAAGAAATTGGAATGATGAAAGCAATAGGTATTTCTCTTAAAGATATTAAAAAAATCTATATAGTCAAATATATTATGCTGTCATTCACTGCAGTTGTTACAGGTTATTTCATTTCAATATTTTTAAATAATATTTTTTCCAGCAACATAATGCTCTACATTGGCCAGGCACCAAAATCAATAATTGAAACTATAATACCATTTCTATCTGTTCTTTTGATAGCTGTAGTTGTTATTATATTTTGTATGATAATTTTAAGAAGATTTAATAATATTTCTGCTGTGGAAGCCATCAGGCTTGGTAGTAGTGGTCATAAATACGCTGTCAGAGAAAAACTTGCTCTTTATAAAAGTAAATTTTTCAATCCTGCTATTTTTCTGGGGATAAGGGATGTTTTTTTGCGCTTTCGTCTATATATCTTATTATTCCTTGTTTTTATTCTCTGTACTTTTATTGTAATAGTACCTATAAATTTTTTGAATACTATTCAATCTTCAGATATTGTTAAATATATGGGAATGGGTAAGAGTGATATAATAATGGATTTAAGGCAGTCAGAGCAGATTAGACAGAGGTTTAATGAAATGATTGATTTTGTTAAAAATGATCCTGATGTTGAAAGGTATGAGTCTTTTGTAACATCTCAGTATCAGATAATAAATCCTGAAGGTATTAAAGAGAGTATATATCTTGAAACTGGTGATTTTTCTATATTTCCCTTAGATTATATAGAAGGTGTTTCACCTATGCTTTCTAATGAAATAGCCCTTTCCTATCTGAGTGCTGATGAGCTAAAGAAAAAAGTAGGTGATGAAGTTAAACTTATTATTAGAGGTAAACCTCATTCAATGATAGTTACCGGAATTTATCAGGATATTACCAATGGAGGTAGAACAGCTAAAGCCAATATTAAACCAAACCATGAAACTGCAGTCTGGTATAATATTAACCTTGATGTCAGGAATGATGTTTCCGCTAAGGTAGAGGAGTATAAACAAAAATTTGATAATGTACAGATAACTGATCTGGTGGGTTGTTTTCAGCAGACTTTTGCCAATACTATTGATCAGCTTAATTTATTGACAGTGACTGCAATAATTGTTGCTGTACTGGTAATGATTTTGATAATATCATTATTTTCAAAAATGTTAACTGCTAGGGATATGACTCAAATAGCTATTAAGAGAAGTCTTGGAATATCACTGCAAAAGATTAAAATAGAATATATCAGTAGAGCATTATTGGTTTTAAATCTGGGTATTGTGGTAGGAACAATTCTATCAAATACTTTGGGTCAGTATTTGCTGGGTGTTGTTTTATCATTTTTTGGAGCTCCAGATATGGTATTTACTATTAATCCACTGGAGTCCTATATTCTGACTCCGATCATTATGATAGCAATTGTAACTATAACATCATTGCTCAGTATGAAATCAATTAAAGAATACAGCGTTGCAGATATTAATGCTGAGTAATAAAAGGAGGAAACTTATGAATAATATACTGGAAACAAGGAATTTATGTAAGACTTATCTGGTAAATAGAAGGCAGAACCATGTTCTTAAAAATATAAATATGTCTATCAAAGAAGGTGAGTTTGTTGCTGTAATGGGGCCATCAGGTTCAGGAAAAAGTACTTTATTGTATAATGTCAGCGGAATGGATAGAATGACAGCAGGTGAGGTGTCTTTCGATAATGTAGAGTTGAGCAAATTATCGGAAAAGGAACTATCAAATCTTAGATTATATAAGATGGGGTTTGTCTTTCAACAGATAAATATGTTAAAAAATCTGGGGATAATTGATAATATTATTTTATCAGCATATATGGCCGGTAATAATAGCAGGAAAGAGATAAATCAAAAAGCTGTCGATTTGATGAAAAAGACTGATATAATTGAACTGGCGGATAATGATATTACCCAGGCTTCCGGGGGCCAACTGCAGAGAGCTGCAATCTGTAGAGCATTAATCAATAATCCAGAAATATTGTTTGCAGATGAACCAACAGGTGCACTTAATTCCAGAGCAGCTGATAAAGTGATGAATATTTTCCATAGAATTAACAGTGAAGGAACAACAGTGATGATGGTCACTCATGATGTAAAAGTAGCTTCTCAAAGTGAAAGGATACTTTATATGATGGATGGCAATATAGTTGGGGAATATCTTCTGGACAAATTAAATTATAATAAAGCAGAAACAAAGGTTAAAGAGGAAATCAAACATAGAGAAAGTAAGTTATCGAAATGGTTATTGGATAAAGGTTTTTAAAATAATCGTCACTTAGATTGCTTTAATCTTTTTAGCAATTGAATAAAAAGAAACGGGTTGGTATTGGTGAATCTTTTGGGGGTTTTATAATGGAACAGATATTATTAGTTGAAGATGAAAAAGAATTGGCTCAGGTAACTAAAGACTATTTTGAAAGAAATGGTTATTTACTGAAAATTATTGAAGATGGTCAGCAAGCACTTGATTATCTGATGCTGAATTCTGTAAAGCTTTTAATTTTAGATATTATGCTGCCGGGTGTTGATGGGCTTACTATCTGTGAAGAAGTCAGAAAGAATTCCAATATTCCTATTATCATTATTAGTGCCAAAACCGGAGAAGATGCCAGAATTATTGGCATAGAACTGGGAGCTGATGATTATATTGAAAAACCCTATTCGGTTAAAGAACTTTTTGTACGGGTTAAATCACAATTGAGAAGAGCCTATGATATGCAGGTAGATGTAGAAAAATTGATAGATGGGAAACTGCTTATTGATCTAGCTGCAAGGCAAGTATTTATCAAAGACCAATCCATTTCACTTGCATCAAAAGAATTTGAATTATTAAAAATATTAGTTGAAAATAAAGGAAGAGCGATGCACAAGGAAAAATTATTCAATATGGTCTGGGGTCTTGACAGTGACAGTGAATTTTCAACTTTGACTGTACATATTAATAAAATACGCGAAAAGATTGAACAAAATCCTAAAAAGCCAGAATCTATAGTAACTATCTGGGGAGTTGGATATAGATTTGAGGGTCTAAAATGAAAAGGATATTGGTGATAACAGCTGGATTGTGGATTATAAGTATTCTGGTGGTGACAGGTATAATTTATAATAATGAAAATTTGGATTCCTATAAAATAAATATAAATAGAATACATAGTAGATTAAGTAATGACTGGGAAGCAAATCAAGACTTCTTGAATAATTTATCCTGTGAGGAAAAAGGACTTATCTCAGAAATTGAAATAATTAATTATAATAGTATAGATAAAACAGGACAGACTGTAGATACAATTGATGAATCAAATAGTAAAGATTTTTTCAAAATAGATAATTTATCAGAAAAAACAGTATATCTTCCGCTTAAGGGAAGTTCTTTTTTGGTTAAATATATTATAAAAACAGATGCTGATAGAAACTTACACCAGCTGCTGACAATCAATGGTATTATTACTCTTGTATTCCTTATTTTTATAGGAGGATTAATTTATATTTACAAATATATTGTAAGGCCCATGAAAAGAGTCTCAAAAATTCCAGAGCAGCTGGCCACTGGTCATATTGAAAAATTGTCAGTACCTCATAAACATCAATATTTTAATGATTTTATCTGGGGCCTGGATATGTTACGTGAACAACTGCAGGCCGAAAAAAATCGAAATTATAAGCTTGAAAAGGAAAGAAGAAGCCTTGTAGCTGGACTCTCACATGATATAAAAACACCTCTTTCTTCTATAAAAAATTATACTATCGCATTAAAAGAAGGTATTTATGAAGAATCAGAAGAACAGAATAAAGCATTTGAGATCATACTTAATAAAACTGAAATTATAGAAAAATTAACAAAAGAGCTATTGGAGTCCTCTATAGAGGAGATCAATACAAGTGCTGTGGAAGTTAAGGCTGAAGAAGTTTATATGTCTGATATAGATCAACTTTTAAATCAAATTATTCAACAGAAAATAGAATTACTTCATATGGAATATAAAACGGCTGAACTAAAAGAAGATTTATTGGTAATTGCTAATCTGGATGCTCTTTCTCAGGTTTTTGATAATATTATAGAAAATGCAGTTAAATATGGTGATTTAAATAAAATAGAAGTGACTTATTATAGTGTAGAGTATTATCAATGTATCAGTATCGAAAATACAGGGAATCAGATAGCTGAAAATGAAATAAAACATATTTTCACAAGTTATTATAGAGGATCAAATGTTCAAAACGAGCCCGGTTATGGGCTGGGACTCTATATCTGTAAAAAGATGATGAAAGGAATTGAAGGGGATATTTATGCACGCAATACAGAAAATGGTGTCAGCTTTGTTCTCGTGATACCTCTTGCGGGTTAATATTAATAAATATAGAAGCACAAAATAATTTACCATAGTTTAGGATTTTTTAATATTTATAGTGTTATAATCTTATTACAGTTTTTTATCTATTAAATCAAGGATAAATATAATTTTACATAAAAAGAGTGGAGAGTAACATAAGGAGAGTGAAAATGAATAAGATGAAATATACTAAAAAAAAATATAATATGGAGAAGATATTTAGAAATAAATACTTGCATATGTTTTTAGTGATAGCGGTTATGTTGATGGTCAATATATATATTTATGCTGAATCTAGTTTATTACAATCTCAAAGAATAAGGAATAATAATAATTTGGAATTTGTTTCTGTTGAACAGTTAGGTACATATTTTGATAAGTACTTTGAGGAGAAACTGGATGAATATAAAATACCAGGTGCAGCTGTAAGTGTTATTAATAAAGACAATATAGTTTTGAAAAAGGGATATGGTCTGGCTGATATTGAGAAAAATCAATCAGTGAATGCTGATGAGTCTGTTTTCAGAATGGCTTCACTGGCTAAATTGTTTACAGTTACGGCAATATTACAGTTAGTAGAATCAGGTAAAATAAATCTTGATGATAATGTAAATAAGTATTTAAATGAAATAAAAATAGATGATACCTTTGATAGTCCTATAACAATTAGAACCCTTTTGACTCATACAGAAGGGCTTGAAGGTCATATGATAGCATTGAAAACTATTGATGGAGATAAAGTAGTTTCCATGAAAGAATTTCTTTCAAAAAATATGGCTGCCAGAATCATGGAACCCGGTCAGATGATTACTTATGGTAATTATGCAACAGGTATTCTGGGAGTTGTGATTGAAAATCAAAGTGGGCAATCTCTTCAGGAATATATGAGTGATAATATTTTTAAACCATTAAGTATGAATAATAGTTCTTTTGAACAACCTTTATCTGATAATTTAATGAAAAAAAGAGCCGGTGAATATAGATATGATGATAATGAAGGCAAATATGTAAGATTAGATCCCTCATATTCACATCTGGTTTCATCAGGTGGTTTTCATTCAACTGCTGCTGATATTTCCAAATTTGCTTCAACTTTATTATCAGATGATAGGAAAATCCTTAAAAATAATAGCAAAGAGATGATGTTTAGACAGCAATTTACCGGGCATTCGGGTTTGCCGGGAATTACCTTTGGTTTATTTGAAATTTTTGGGAATGGAGAAAGAGTTTTAGTTAGAGATGGTGATTCTGAAGGGTTCAGAACAAGGCTTATGTTTTTGTCAGACTATAATATCGGAGTGTTTTTAACATATAACACTGATGAGGGGGCATTTCGGGATGAATTTTTGTCAGATTTTCTTGATAAGTTTTTTCCTGATGAAAATGGAGATAAATTAAATTCTATTAATGGTTTTGAAGATAGAAGTAAAGGGCTTGCTGGTTCCTATAATTTTGTTCAGTATCCTCATACTACTTTTGCAAAAATAGTTTCTATGTTTACTGCAGTAAAAGTTAGCGTAAATAAGAATAGTAGAACAATAAGTACCAGTCCCTCGATGGAGGAACCTTTTGGTAATTTAGGACAGGAGTTAGAGTTTGTTGAGATTAAACCTTATCTTTTCAGGTCAAAGGATAAAGAAATATATATTGCCTTTGATAAGATAAATGATAAAAATTATCTTTATTCAGGTTCAGGCTATCATGGCTCCTATGAAAAATTATATTGGTATCAGAATACCACCTTACATCAGAGTTTATTTATTGTTTTTATTTTACTATTTATAGGATTATTAACTTATTCATTTAACAGTTCATTAAATAAAAAAATTATTAAAACGGATAATTCTGATCTTTCTAGTCTGGGGCAAAAAAATAACAAACAGCTTGTTATATTAAAATATATAAATCGTATTGTTATAGTTTTAAATGTAATATTTATTTTGGCCTTAATACCAGTTATTATGGTGATAGGAATGACACCAGGATTACCCGCTTTTGTAAAAGGAATAAATCTGCTGATGATAATAGAATTTACTTTACCGATTATAGCCAGTATACTGGTTGTAATTATGATATTGTTGCTAGTCAGCAATTGGAAAAATAAATTAAAAGGCAGATGGTATTATCTTAGTGTATGTATTATTTCAGCTTTATATTATTTATTACTAAATTACTGGAATCTATATGGTTATCAGTTTACACCATAAACTATATTTTTAATATTTAATTATTAATTATAATTAACAAATATTCACTACTACTGAGTGGCAGATTTAATCAAAAATTACCGGTAAAGTTTATAGGCGGTTTTCTTATTTTTACTGTCATTACTGTAGGTTTAAACTCTCTGGGAAGAAATATGGGCTGTGGTCATTTTGAGCCTGTAATATCTTCTAAAGACAGATTATATTAGTATACTTATAATTGTATCAGCATTTTGCAGTAGTAGAATTGCTGTATATTCAAAAAAATTTTCGGAGGATTATCTATTAAAAAGAGTGGGAAATATTTGATCTTTACTGGGACAATCAAAGGCTAGCAGATATTTATTAACTCAGTTGTAATATAAGGAAAATCATGCTAAAATAAATATAGTGTAGATTATAGGTATTCAGGGTGGTGCAGGCTGTATGAAAAAGATAGAAAAAATGAATAAAAAATTTAGACAAAATCGTAAAGTAATTATTTTAATTTCTATATTAATTTTGCTTACCACAGGGATATATGGAGGATATAGATATATAATCAGTAATCCACCATATCAATTTTTAATAGATATCTTTTCAAAATTATCCTGCCACAGTCTTAATTCAGCCCGAATGGATATTGAGTTTTTACCGGAAGCTGAAAAGCTTAAAATATCAGCTAATATGAAGATAGTGCCTGATGATAACAGCAGAAAATTTTTTGTATTTGCTTTATCTGATGGGCTGCAGATAGAAAGTGCCAGCGTCAACGGCAAAAAAGTTAATGTCTATAGTCTGTGGGTAGCTAACATAATACATCTTCCCTCAAATACTGGTGATGAAAAATTCACTCTGGAACTGGATTATTCTGGTGTTCCCACTGGTTTTTCTAAAAAACATG
Organism: Halothermotrichaceae bacterium; assembly: GCA_048623215.1. Lineage (GTDB taxonomy): Bacteria > Bacillota > Halanaerobiia > Halanaerobiales > DTU029 > JBMCBT01. The sequence continues at coordinate 2,501 of JBMCBT010000049.1, read as the reverse complement.
CTGACGAAAAGCTAAGAAAAGATTTTGCTTACATTGATAATAACAGTCTTTATTACCCTTTTACTGCTGGTAAATTAGATCAAATTGGGGTAGATAAATCACTGGAATTAAACCTTATTTCACCAGTGGGGATAAATGCTGTTACAGGAGGAAGTTTAACTGAGAAAAAACAAATAAATAATAAAGTACATAGCAAATGGAAAAATAAAAAATTTACCCAGGTGGTTTTTGGTAAACTTCAGAGATATATTGAATCAAAACCAAAAAAGATTAATATTTTCATGCCGTCAGAGTATGAATCAAAAGAGCCTCCTATAGCTGAAAATATTGTTGAGTTGTGCAAGACTTATGAGAATATACTGGGAAAAGTAGAGCCCGATTTTCTTAACCTTGTTGTCTTACCCGGATATGATAATGGTCGTTTCAGTAATGGTATGATTACTATCGGTAAAAATAGACTGAAGTTTCTGGATGATGGTAGTTTAGATGAAGAATTTTATTCTATACTGGCTCATGAAATAGGACATTTTTACTGGAACAGCAGTTCTGACCTTACAGGAAGTAGTGGCCAGCAGTGGTATGTAGAAGGTTTTACAGAATATGCGTCTGAGTGGATGACAGGTCAGAAATATGGTATGTCAGTATATGTGGATAATCTTAATCGTAAAATAAATTACTTAAGAGAAAAAAAACATAAAGCTTTACTGGATTATACCTACTGGGAGTATTCAAATATCCCCTATTATAAGGGTACATTAATGCTGGAAAGTTTGCGGCGCCTGGAAGGAGCAGAAGCTGTTTTTACATTTTTAAATAAGGTTAGAAATACTCCTGAAAAGTTGAAAGATATAGATACTGTTGTTGAGGTAGCTCAGCAGGTTTTTGGTAAGGATTATAGTTATTTTTTCAAACACTGGCTGAAAGGAGTAGAGCCGGTCAATTTAAAGATAGAAGATGTAGTCTGGGGAGAAGATGAAATAAGCTTTAATATTATTTCAAATCAGGATTTAAAATTTTCTCTGGATATTATGCTTTCAGGCATTGATAATGTAGAGCCGGGAAAAGAAGCAAAAAATGCAGTATCCCTGCCAGAAGGAGAAAGGTTAGTTAAGCGCAAGATAAAGTCCGGGGAAAACAAAGTAAAAATAAAAACAGATAGGATAGTTACTGGTATTTATCTTGACCCTTACCGAAAGTTTTATCGCCTGGAAGATATGTTTAACTACCCACAGGTGACCAGGCCTTTACCTACTGTTAAAGAAAATGATATCTCCAGGTTATACCGGAAGCTAGATTATCTGGAGAATCCATCTTTAAAACAAATAGAGTCCATGACTGACAACTGGCTGGAAGTAAATAAGGAAATAAATATTGCTGACAAGAAGTGGAAAGTAGAAAAAATTTTTGAAGACTATAATGCCTACTGGGCTATACTCAGCCCACGATTTGATTCAGTCTATCCTTATGTTGATCTGGAACTTGAAGTTGGTTATAACAATCATCATTCCAGAATAATTCATACTTCTTTTGAAAATGACAGGATTTTGGTTAAATGGGATAAATGGAATGACAATAATGAAGCTTATACTGGTGGCAAGATTATAAAGATACATGAGACAGGTAAAGATAAAGGACTGGAAATTAAAATGCCGTTGCAGAAGATTATAAAAGACAATTTATATTTTATTGGTGAAAAAGTATCTTTTTCTGAATTTACAGCCGGGATTGAAAGATTAACTTTTTATGATCTGGAAGCTGAACTGGAATTAGGTATAAAAGCTAAAAATGATTATATACCAAAATTAAATGACATAGATTTTCAGCCAGTTGGTGGGAATTTTAAATCGTCAAATCATTATAGCTGGAGCACTAAGGGAAATAGGCTGGAATATAGACTGAAAATACCATTTTTAAATAAGCCGTACCCTCTGGCAATAAAAATAAACGGTATTGAATACAGAAAAGAAATGAATGTAATATCGGAATATATACCAGGAGGTATACTCTGGATTGGTCTGGAAGATAAAATATCGGAATGGGAAAATAGACACCCGGCTCGAATAAAGCTGGATAGTGGGCAAAATATCTATATTGCCCATGATTTAAATTATTATCTGGATGGACGCAGTATAGGATGCTCAATAGCTAAAGGCAAATCAGGAAATCAATTATATTTGACTGTAGAAGCTAAAGAAGCTGATGTGGTTAAACCATATTTAAGTCAGGTTGATAGAACGATAGGATTAAATAAAGAATTTTATAAACTACCTCAGACAAAAGTTGAATTATCTCAGGAAACAAAAAATATATCTTCCGGTAAAACTAATTTATTTCAGGGAGATAGCGGTGAGGAAGATAACGATGAGGGAGACAGTGGTAAGAAAAATAGAAAAACTGTTAAAATACCTATAGATCCTGAGAATATTAAAGATGGTTGGTACAATATTGGTGTTGATATAGAAAATAAAGGACGGTCTATCGGTGGATTTGAAAGCAGTAGT
>JBMCBT010000048.1:0-13350 GCA_048623215.1 Halothermotrichaceae bacterium | reverse complement strand
AGTGATAGTAAAAGTGATAGTAAAAGTGATAGTAAAAGTGATAGTAAAAGTAAAGAAAGTAATACTAATGAAAAAGAACCCGTTCAAAAGGATACTATAAAGAAAAAATCATCAGGAAAGGTAGAAGGAGAAAAAATTGTAGCACCACTTCCAGGTACTATTTCTACAGAAGTAAAAGAGGGCGATAAAGTTACAAAAGGAGATGTTATTTTCGTACTGGAAGCTATGAAAATGGAAAATGATATAATTGCACCAGTAGATGGTACTATTAATAATATTTATGTAAATGATGGACAAAGTGTGGATACGGAAGACCTAATTGCAACTATAGTATAATTATACTATTAGTATTGTATAATTAACCCACAAATGAAGATAATAGGGAGGGAAATATTTTGATAGATAGTATTGTTAAATTTGGTGCGGAAATGGGTTTTGCTAATATATCATTTAAAGAAATTCTTATGATTTTAATTGCCTTTGTTTTATTTTATCTTGCAATTAAAAAAGAATATGAACCCCTTTTACTTCTCCCCATAGGTTTTGGTGTGTTACTGGCTAACTTGCCTTTAACAGGTTTAATGGAAGAGGGTGGATTATTGTACTGGTTGTATCAGGGGGTTAAACTGGGTATCTATCCACCACTGATATTTATGGGAGTAGGAGCAATGACCGATTTTGGACCTTTAATTGCTAATCCCAAAAGTTTATTACTGGGCGCATCTGCCCAGATAGGAATATATATTACATTTTTAGGTGCAATTTTACTGGGTTTTACTATGCCCGAGGCAGGTGCCACAGCTATTATAGGGGGGGCAGATGGTCCAACAGCAATATTTTTGGCCAACAAACTGGCTCCAGAGCTGCTGGGACCAATAGCTATTGCTGCTTATTCTTATATGGCACTTGTTCCCATTATTCAGCCGCCTATTATGCGGGCACTTACAACTAAAGAAGAAAGAAATGTTAAGATGGAGCAATTGAGGCCTGTTTCTAAAAAGGAAAAAATAATTTTTCCCATATTAGTAACAACCTTGACCATTCTTTTGTTACCCTCAGCAGCAGCTTTAATTGGTTCTTTGATGTTAGGTAACCTGATGCGGGAATCAGGTGTTGTTGATAGATTGGTTAAGACGACACAAAATTCTTTAGTTAATATTGTTACAATATTTTTAGGGTTGACTGTAGGAGCAACTGCAAATGCTTCCAGTTTTCTCAGTGCTTCTACTTTGAAAATACTGGTGTTAGGCTTGATTGCCTTTGCTATTGGAACTTTTACTGGAACACTCTTTGGCAAACTTATGTATAAACTTAGTGATGGAAAGATTAATCCTCTTATAGGAGCTGCAGGGGTTTCTGCAGTGCCTATGGCTGCAAGGGTAGCCCAAAAAGTTGGCCAGGAAGAAAACCCATCCAATTTTCTGTTAATGCATGCAATGGGCCCTAATGTTGCTGGTGTTATTGGATCAGCTCTGGCAGCTGGAACATTATTATCACTATTAGGATAAATTTCAAATAAGCCAAACAAATATTGAAAAAGGAGTGAAAAGATGTCTGATAATAAAAAAGTTAAAATTACAGAAACAATATTTAGAGATGCTCATCAGTCATTACTGGCAACCAGAATGTCTACTGATGATATGCTGCCTATAGCTGAAAAAGTCGATAAAGTTGGTTATCATTCTGTAGAGATGTGGGGTGGTGCTACTTTTGATAGTGCTATGAGATATCTAAAAGAAGACCCCTGGGAAAGAAGTAAAAAATTAAAGGAGAAGATGCCAAATACTCCTTTTCAAATGTTACTGAGAGGACAAAATATTGTAGGGTATAAACATTATCCAGATGATGCTGTTAAAGAATTTGTTCGTCTGGCTGTGAAAAATGGTATAGAAATTTTCCGTATTTTTGATGCATTAAATGATGTACGGAATATGCGTGTTGCTATCGAAGCAACAAATGAATATGGTGCTCATGCCCAGGCTACAGTTGTTTATACAACTAGCCCGTTTCATGATATAGATCATTATATTGAAACAGCAAAAGAACTGCAGGAAGTAGGAGCTGACTCTATCTGCCTGAAAGATATGGCAGGGCTTTTGCGACCTTATGAAGCTACAGAATTGATTGCTGCTTTAAAAAATGCAGTAGATATACCTATACAATTCCATACACATTATACCAGCGGCCTCGCCTCAATGGCATATTTAAAATCAGTTGAAGCCGGTGCGGATGTTATTGACTGTGCTTTATCTACATTAGCACTGGGGACATCACAACCGGCTACAGAGACTATGGTAGCTACCTTTGAAGACACAGAATATGATACAGGTATTGATATGGAATTAGTTACAGAAATTAATCAGTATTTTAAAGATATCCGAGCTAAACTAACAGAACATATGGCTCCAAAAGATGTTGATCCTGAAGTGTTAATTTATCAGGTTCCTGGGGGAATGTTATCCAATATGAGAAGTCAAATGAAAAAAATGAATATGTTGGATAAACTGGAAGAAACTTTACTGGAAGTGCCCAGGGTACGTAAAGACCTTGGTTATCCACCACTGGTTACTCCTATGAGTCAAATTGTAGGCACACAGGCTGTATTTAATGTAGCCACTGGTAAACGTTATAGTACAGTCAGTAAAGAAGTTAAAAAATACCTAAAGGGAGGATATGGTAAACCACCAGGTGAAATTGATCCAGAATTTAGAGCTAAAATTATCGGAGAGAATGCTGAAGTTATAGATTACAGGCCAGCTGATGATCTTGAGCCAATTCTGGAAAGTGCAGAAAAAGAATTAAAGGAAAAAGGTTATTACACTAAAAAAGAAGATGTACTATCCTATATATTATTCCCTGCGGTTGCTGAAGAATTTTTCAAAAGTAGAGAGTAAATAGCAAAACCAAAAATTGGGCTGGTAAAACCCCGGTTGGCCGGGGTTTTTATGTTCCAGCATAAGCTATATCTGAAAATATTTTGGACTGTAAGTTTTCTATTATGCATATATATTTTCGGTAGTTTCTGTGTTATCTACTTTTACTATTTTCTGTTCATCAATTGATTCTAATATGTCAAAGACCATTTTCATATCACCATATTCTATTTCAGGAGTTACAGCTATTGACTCTTTTCCTGTTAGTGCATTATAAAAATTTAACAGTTCGTTATAATAACCTCTTTCTGGAGTATAATTTATTTTCTCACGACCTCCGTCTTTATAGGTTATATTAATAACACCACACTTTTTCTCCTCAAGATATATTTCACCATTATTACCGAATACACGGAGCCCAATCAGAGGACGCTGGGTTTCTTTTCCATCAGTATAATAGGAATACTGACCGATAATACCTGTTTTAAAATGCATCTGAGTGTTTATAGACATATATGGACAGAATTCTTCCTGCTGGGGGCTTCCCATAGCATAGAGGTGGTCAACTGCTCCAAATACATGTCTCATTCCGGCAATATCATGTAAGGCAGCATCCAGAAAATTACCTCCCCTGTAATCAGGGTGCTGTCTCCATTCTGCTGCTGCAAAAGTGTTTTTTTTCATAATATTTTCAAAATCTACATATTTATTGTTTATAAAATATATAACATCTCCTATTTTACCCTGGTCAATTATTTCCTTTATCAGGTTATTTTCCTCATTGTATCTATAGTTTTCGGCAATCATAATATTTACCGGGTGCTCCCTGTGGAGTTTCAGAAGCTTTTTGGCACCTTCAAGTGTTGCAGCCAGTGGCTTTTCTGCAATTAGATTAATATTAGCTTTTACTACATCTTCATAAACATCAAAATTTTCCGCAATAGGAACCATAACATCAACTGCATCTAAATCTCTTCTCCTGAGCAGATGATGATAGTTATCATAAACATTATCAAGGCTTAGTCCAATTTTACTTGCAAAATTTTCAGCATCTTTCCTGGTACGGTTACATAAAGCACGGATTTCATATTTATCATTTAATTCTTTTAATGCAGGCCAGTGAAGTCTTTCCCAGGCCATACCTGTACCGATTACTCCCAGTTTGATTTTTTTCATTAAAATCCCCCTTGCTTATATTTTATTTCTTTGTAATTATTTTATAGATTACTGTCTAAAATAATTATGGTAATAACTGTTAGATTAGAAAAGCGACTGTTAAAACATGATAATAAATAGTGCTTATAAAGGAGGAGTGAATAATGTGCCAGTTTACTGCCCGTGTTTACAGCAGCCGTAATAATAACAGTCTGGGAATAAAAGTAGAACACCCATTTAAGGTTATACATTTTTACGTAGGACAGGACGCAGATATAAATATAGAGGAAATTGATAGAAAATGGACCGGAATTATTATTCGAGATAATATGACTATTAAATGGGATAACGGATACCAGATTATAGAAGAGCGCCAAAAATATCTGGAAAGAGACGAAAAGGAAGTAATTAAAAAATTTACTCAGTTTTTAAAAAAATTTGAAGATGTTAAATCTTTAAAGGAATTTTTAAGAGAGGATATGGAAAAATATTGGTTGTAAAGTGATTTAACTTCAGTTTAAGTTATATAATTTAGTTAATTTACAATAAAAAAAGGAAAACAAAACCAGATATAGAATAAAGAATATAAGGAGATTTATAAATAAATGTATAGATTATAATCAGTATATAATTCTGGAGGTAGAGATTATGGAATTTACAATTACTAATGTAATAGCAGTATATCTACGTCATATATTTGATGCTTTTGCTATTTTTGGTTTTGGTTTGTTTATTATGGGGAGAAAAGAGAAGATAAGTGGCTTGGTTAAAATAGCAATATTTACTGCTGTGTTTATTACTCCGGTTAGATTTGCACCTATACCACTGGGTGCTCAGGTTTATATTATTTACTTAATTATGATAATGACTTTATTATACATGAAGAAAAATATGTCAGTTATGAAATCTGCTAGTGTTGTTTTACTGGCTGGTTGGATCCTGGTAGTATTAAAGTGGATTTCATCTACTATATTTTTTAGCCTCGGAGTCAATTTAGCTGAATCGGGTTCATTTAATGCTGTAATATACTCTCTTCCTTCAACTATTGTTTTATTAATAACAGCATTAGTACTGCAGATATATTTTTCACCGATTAAATTTGGTATAAATGATAGTGATAATGAAGGTTATAAAATTGAAATAACAGAGGTTATATCAGTTGCACAGCTATTTACTACTTTTCTTGTATTTACAACAATAGCTACTACAGATATTTATAAAAATTTTTCCGATTGGTTTATCAGATTTGTTCCAATTGTTATATTTTCATTAATAATTATATTTTACTTTTTACATAAAAAGAATAACTTTATAAAAAACAATTTTTTCAAAATGACTGCATTTATTGATATTGTAACATTAATCCCTTTAATATACCTGATTTTAGCTTTATCAGGTGGTGCAGACAGCATATATAAATTCCTGTTTATACCTTTAATAATAACAAATACCTTAAAGTCAGATAAAATACATGGTTTTATCTCTGTTTTATTTAGCTGTCTGGTATTGTTGATTTTAGGTATGCAGTCTTCTTACTGGAATATATCACATGATTTAATCTATATAGCCAATTATTTATTTGTTTATTTAGTTATTAAATATTTTCTTGACATGGAAAACTCATTAAAGGACAAAATATATATACAGGCTTATACAGATGAATTAACAGGCCTATATAATAGGCGTTATTTACATAAAGAATTAAAAGCAAATATTAAAGACAGATACATTATCATGGTTGATTTAGATAATTTTGAAATAGTAAATGATAAATTGGGAAATTTAGTTGGTAATAGGTTATTAACCAGAATTGGTACACAGTTGAAAGTTATTACACGTGATAATGATATTGTTGTTCGCTATGGTGGTGATGAATTTACAATATTACCCGGAGGATATATAAACAAGGAAAAAATAATGGTATTAGCAGATAGAATATCCAATTCGATTAAGAAAACATCAGCAGATTTTCTCTATCAATATAGTAATAAAATAGAATTTGAACATATTACAGCTTCAATCGGTATATCACAAAAAAGAGAAAAGGATAATGAAAACCTTATTCAAAAGGCTGATAAAGCTTTACATAAAGCAAAAAAATACGGTAGTAACAGTGTCTATTTTGAAAAGTAATTATATGTATGACAGTAAACTATATATAATTATAAATGATACAGCTATGAAAAATATAATTGTGAATGATGAGTGTATGAAAATTAAATAGGATAAAAATTAATGCACTGGTCTTAAAACCAGTGCATTTAGTTCCTGTATTATGATTATTTTATAATTGTTAATGGTGCTGAAGGCGGGAGTCGAACCCGCACGGGGGTTAAGCCCCGCTGGATTTTGAATCCAGTGCGTCTGCCAATTCCGCCACTTCAGCATGTTTGACTTTCTGATACTTATATATATTAACATAAAAACGTGTAAAAAGCAAGCATTGAATATACTCTGTTTCTATTCTGCTACTAATATTTTACACTATAAAAAAGAGGCTCCATTAATATGAAGCCTCTGGTATGTCTATGACATAAGTTCTGAATTTAAGACTCCCTGTACTAAACGCTGTATCAATTCAATTTGAGCATATGACTGTAGTTTATCCCAGTCACCATTGACAAGGCTATTGGAAATATCCAGTGGTACTCCAGTTTGAATTGCAATGGCTTCTGACAGCCTATTTTTGCTGAGTCCTTCCAGTTGATTCCAGTTAGTAGACATGATAGCATTTATTTCTTCTGAGTTTAATCCCTGATTTTTAAGTTGTGTTCTGACAGTAGTCTGTAATTTAGGTTTAAGGAATTCCAGATTACCGTCTGATAAATTCTTTATTTCTTCATTATCAAAAACTCCATTAGTCATAGTACTTATCTCTTCTGCCAGGTCATCCTGTGTTACCATACCATATGCTTTAACGTATTCTAGTTTATCATCATTATTGCCAATTATAAAGACTTTATCTGTTGTCAGTATATTATCGATATTGACCTGACGATTATTTCTACCAACCAATGTGTTTGAATCAAAATTGAATACTTTTCTATTGCCATCTAAAAGATTGACAGATGCTTTCTCAGAAGTAGGATATACATCAGTTATATATCCGGTAGAAGAACTATAGGTATCAATCCTGGTTAATAACTTTGCAGCTTCCGCTCTTGTTGTTTTTTTCTCAGGGTTAAAATTTGATTCATTGGTACCATTAGCCAGGTTTATTTTTTTAGCAATCTTAATATGATTTGCCGCCCAGTGATCATCAGGTACATCGTCAAAAGGCTGGTAACTATCCAATTTAATGGTTGCTTTATTATTATTAATTCCCAGAGCCTTAATCATGATGGCTATTATTTCATCTCTGGTTATTACTTTATCTGGTTTAAACATATCACCTGGATAACCATTAATTATTTCTTCATTTACCAGGGAATTAATGTATTTTCTTTCTGGATAATTTTTAAGGTCTTCAAATTTAGTAGTATCAACAGGGATGAGTTCTAATTGTTTGGCCAGAGCAGTAGCGAACTCCCCTCTGGTAATCGGTTGGTCTGGTTTAAAACTGTCGTCTTCATATAGGTTTATAATATCATTATTAACCAGATTAAGTATATAATCTTGAGCCCAGTGATTACTTATATCTGTTGGTTCGGCAGCCTGAATAGAGCTATTAATGCTAAAAGTCATTGACAAAAATAATAATAAAGATAAAATAACTGCAGTTAATGCAAATTTTTTGATCATGTAAATCCCCTTTCTTTAAAATGGAATAAAATAAATACAATTACAATATAATAACCTGTAAACAAATAATATCATATAAACAAAAATATTACTATAATTCCGGACATGTAATATATGGAAATCTGTCCGCTCCATTTTTATGTCCGGCTTAGTTCATTTTTACCATTATAACAGCATCAAGCAGGATTTAAGTTTTAAGCAGAGAATTTTATATATAACAATCTAGAAAGTAAAAGTTTTTAAAGTGATAGAATATAAAGTCTATTCGCAAAAATTCGTGGGCTTTCCCTGAGGAGGGTCAATACAAAAGAATAAATATGATAAGGGCAAATCTGTTGAAAAGCAGAGACGCAAAGCTTTGAGTCTAAGGATTGGATTTTATCTATGACTGTCAGGCTGCCGTAATAAAATATGGTTATGGTAGTCTATAGTTTTAAGCTATAGGCGCTTTTTTATTTCAATAGTATCAAGAAATAACTTCAGGAGCGGGTTTGAAGTTGTTATTAAATACTAATTTAAAGGAGGGAAGTAGAGTGTCTAGAAAAGTATTAATTGTTGATGATGCTGCATTTATGAGAAATATGTTAAAATGTATTCTTGTAAAAGCTGATTATGAAATTGTTGGAGAAGCTGAAGATGGAAGAGATGCTGTTGATAAATATAAGGAATTGGCACCTGACCTGGTGACTATGGATATTACAATGCCTGAAATGAACGGGATAGAGGCTGTTGAAAAAATAAATAATTTTGACCATGATGCCCGAATAATAATGTGTACTGCTATGGGGCAAAAAGCATTGATTATTGAGGCACTTAAGGCCGGGGCGAAAGATTTTATTGTAAAACCATTTAATAAAGAAAGGGTACTGGAAGCTTTTGATAAGGTGATGCTTAGCTCTGTTTAAAACACATGTTTACATATCTCTGGTAACCTTGAGGGTGGGTTTCTCGGCAGTGCTAGGGCTTTGGAGAGATATAAAAAAGATTGTATGGAAAGTAGAAGAGGTAACAGAAGAGTTGGATAAATTTTGGGATTAAAAGACAAAAAAAGTCAGGCATATTAATATGCCTGACTTTTTTTGCTTTTCTAATCATATGTGATTTGTAAATTAATTTTCTGAAACATGCAATGCAGTGTGTACTACACTAAGTTTACTGCAAAAAGTGTACTGCAGTAAATGTATTGCAATAAGTGCACTGCAGCTAATATTATTAATTACCCTGTAAAGCAGATGTAATGACCTGGTTTACTGTTTTCATTAATTCATTGAATTTTTTCTGAGTTTTCATAAATTCTTCTATATTACTATTTTCTTTCATCTGTCCCTGTATACTTTGTAGTTTGTTTTGCAATTCCTGGCCTACCTGCTGTCCATTCATTTGCTGCATCTGTGCTCTCTTTTGTGCACTTTCGAATTCGTTCAGTATTTTGCTTGCAGCTTCATCATCCTGCATATTTTTTTCTGCTGCTTTTAATTCTTTGTACTCTGAAGACTGAAGCAGAGCATTACCCAGTTCTTCAGCTTTTTTTGTAATTGACATATATATTTGGCCTCCTTTTTGTGAGCTATATACCCACTATCTTAAATAGGATAACATCTTTACCCAGGTAATGTCAAATTAAGCACAAAATCTTACCTGTAGCAGAAGATAACCCTTGTGTCATAATATAGGCAGGATTTATTGTTCTATATATTCCATAATTGATTTGGCTGCTTTTTTACCTGCTCCCATTGCTTTAATTACAGTAGCTGCTCCGGTAACAGTATCTCCGCCTGCATAGACTCCTTCAATAGAAGTAGCCTGGTTTTTGTCAACTATGATACCGCCCCATGATTTTGTTTTTAGTTCAGGAGTGCTGTTGTTTAATAATGGGTTAGGATTTTGTCCGATGGCTATAATTACAGAATCAATCTCCAGCATCCAGTTAGAACCTGCAACGGGCACAGGCCTTGGCCGGCCGGAATCATCTTTTTCACCTAATTCCATTTTGATGCATTCCATTTGATGGACTCTGCCATTTTCTCCATGGAAGGCTACTGGATTATTTAACAGCCTGAAGTTAATTCCTTCTTCTTTTGCATGTTCAATTTCTTCCCGGCGTGCCGGCATCTGAGCATCTGCACGGCGGTAGACAATAGATACTTCTTCAGCACCAAGCCGTAGAGCAGTACGTGCAGAATCCATGGCTACATTGCCTCCACCGACTACTGCTACCTTTGAACCGATTTTTACTGGAGTTTTATATTCAGGAAATTTATAGGCATTCATCAGGTTAACTCTTGTTAAAAATTCATTAGCAGAGTATATACCATTTAGATTTTTGCCCGGTAAATCTAAAAACCTGGGAAGTCCAGCACCTGTACCGATAAATACTGCCTGATACCCCTGGTTGAATAATTCATCAATGGTAATAGTTTTTCCAACAACAATATTTAAGCGGATACTTACACCCAATTCTTTAATCTGTTCAACTTCCTGGTCTACTATTTTTTTGGGCAGGCGGAACTCTGGAATTCCATAACGCAGCACCCCACCGGTTTTGTGTAGTGCTTCAAATAGTGTTACCTGATAACCCTCTTTAGCAAGGTCAGCAGCAGCAGTCAGACCGGCCGGGCCGGAACCAACGACAGCTATTTTTGTGTTATTGTCTTTTTTGGTTATTAAGCTGTTATTTGCATTTTTCTGTTCAGTATTTTCATTTTTCAGAGCCTGGTCAGCTGCAAAACGTTCCAGCCTACCAATTGCAACAGGTTCATTTTTTTTGCCCATGACACAGAGTTTTTCACACTGTTCTTCCTGAGGACAGACTCTTCCACAAATAGCGGGAAGATTATTTTTTGATTTTATAATATCTATAGACTCCTCAAACTTTTCGTTTTTTAATGCATCTATAAAATCCGGAATAGGTACTTCAACAGGACATCCACTGACACATGGGGCATGGGGACACTGCAGACATCTTTCAGCTTCATTTAAAGCTTCTTCTTTATTATAACCAAATGGAACTTCTTCATAGTTATTAATTCTTTCTTCAGGGTCTTGATTACGCATTGGTGTTTTTTCTTTTTGCAGAGCCATTATAAATCCACCTCTTTATCTAATTTACATTGATGTTCCTCTTCTTTATAAAAAGATAATCTATTCATTAATTCTTCAAAATCTACTTTATGACCGTCAAAAGCCGGGCCATCCACACAGGTAAATTTAGTTTCACCACCGACTGTAACACGACAGCCGCCGCACATACCGGTACCATCTATCATTAATGAATTCAGGCTGACAATTGTTTTTAAATCTTCAGGTGTTATGTCAGTTACTGCTTTCATCATAGGAACTGGCCCAATGGCTACTACCAGGTCTATATCATTTTCTTCTTCAAGTATTTTTTTCAGTATATCTGTTACAAAACCATGATGTCCGTAACTGCCGTCATCAGTAGTAATATACAATTGATCACTTATTTCTTTTAACTCTTCTTCCAGAATAATCAATTCTTTATTACGTGCTCCAGTAATAGTCATAACTTCTGCTCCTTTATTATGAAAAGCCTTTACTTTGGGGTAGAGAAGAGCAGTACCAGAGCCGCCGCCAATACATACTACTTTATTATAACCTTCAATATCAAGGTGTTTGCCAAGTGGTCCTACAATATCTTTAATATAGTCACCTACTTTTAATCTGCCGAGTTCTTTAGTGGAATAACCTATTTCCTGAAAAATAATAGTAATCATCCCGGTTTCCTTATCATAATCTGCCACCGTTAAGGGGATTCTTTCTCCCTTTTCATCGATACGGAGAATAATAAAATTACCAGGTCTGGTTTTCTTGGCAATTAGTGGTGCCTGCACCTTTATTTTTTTAATTGTAGGTGCTAATATTTCTTTTTCTTCAATTTTAAACATAGTCCTCACTCCTTATTCTACTCGTTTTATTTTAATATAAAATATAAATAACTTGAAAGCAAATAATAGTTTTATATAGTGATAATACAATAGTTATAAAAATTATATAATGAAAAATGATTTAAAGTCAATTAATTTAGTGAAATTATTTTCAATACTATTTATATATTATCATAGAAAGGAAAAGAAAGGCAAAATGAGTTTTATCTTTCAAGAACAATTATTTCACAATATAAAAAGGTATTTTCAAATCTGCATAGAAATAATAAACAAATAATCTTTATTTTAAGGAGGAGAGAAGTTTGAGTAATTATGTAGAAGAAATTATTGCTAAGGTAGTTGAAAAAAATCCTGCTCAACCAGAGTATCACCAGGCTGTAAAAGAGGTGCTGGAATCTATAGAACCGGTTATTGAAAGACATCCTGAATACAAAAAGGCTGGTATCCTGGAAAGAGTAGTTGAGCCAGAGAGGCAGGTTATTTTCCGTGTGCCGTGGATGGATGATAATGGACAGGTTCAGGTTAACCGCGGTTTTAGATTTGAATTTAATAGTGCTTTAGGACCTTATAAAGGTGGTTTGAGATTCCATCCATCTGTTTATGCAGGTATTATTAAGTTTTTAGGTTTTGAACAAATTTTCAAAAATGCTTTAACCGGCCGCCCAATAGGTGGAGGTAAAGGTGGTAGTGACTTTGATCCTAAAGGAAAATCAGATGCTGAAGTAATGAGATTTTGTCAGAGTTTTATGACAGAATTATACCGCCATATTGGTGCTCAGACTGATGTTCCTGCTGGCGATATCGGTGTCGGCGGACGTGAAATCGGTTATCTTTTCGGCCAATATAAAAGAATTAAGAATGCTTTTGAAGCCGGTGTTCTTACAGGTAAAGGCCTTGACTGGGGAGGTAGTCTTGTCAGGACTGAAGCTACTGGTTATGGTTTAATTTATCTTGTAGAGGAAATGCTAAAAGATAAAGGAGAAGACTTTGCGGGTAAGGATGTTGTAATTTCTGGTTCCGGTAATGTGGCTATTTATGCTACAGAAAAAGTACAGGAACTTGGCGGTAATGTAATAGCACTTAGTGATTCAGGTGGATATGTTTATGACCCAGAAGGTATTAAACTGGATACAGTTAAAAGAATTAAAGAAGTAGAAAGAGGACGTATTAAAGAATATGCTAAAGAATATGATTCTGCTGAGTTCTATGATGTAAGTACAGATATCTGGACAATTGATTGTGATATTGCACTACCATGTGCCACTCAAAATGAGCTTAATGGTGATTCAGCAAAGGCACTGGTTGATAACAGTGTAATTGCAGTAGGCGAGGGTGCTAACATGCCTTCAACACCTGAAGCAATAAAGATATTCCAGGATAATGATGTATTATTTGCACCAGCTAAAGCAGCAAATGCCGGTGGTGTTGCTACTTCTGCTCTGGAAATGACTCAAAATGGCATGTGGGATTCATGGTCATTTGAAAAAGTTGATAAAAAATTAAAAGGTATCATGGTAGGAATCTACAAAGAAACAAGTGAAATAGCTAAAGAATATGGTATAGATGGTAACCTGGCTGCAGGTGCCAATATTGCCGGATTCTTAAAGGTTGCTAATGCTATGATGGATCAGGGTGTAGTATAAATAGGAGGAAGATTATGAGTAAAATAAATATAG
>JBMCBT010000047.1:0-14017 GCA_048623215.1 Halothermotrichaceae bacterium | reverse complement strand
CAATTCCCGAACCTGAACCAGAGCCAGAGCCAGAGCCTGAACCAGAGCCAGAGCCTGAGCCTGAACCTGAGCCTACAAATTCTGAGAGTGAAGAGATAATAACCAGTGATAATAGTGATATAGAAGTAAATGTGGACGATAATACTAGTGATAAAGCAGAAGAAGATAATACCAGTGATGTTCAACAAAGTAGTAAAACTGATAATAAAAACAACGATCAAAAGGATAATAGTAAGGATGGAGAAAAAAATGATGATAGTGATACTGGTGAAGAAGAATCAACTCCACCACCTCCATCCCCACCACCAACTGTAGGTGATTTAATTGTTGGTGCACCAGAACCTACGTATCCTAAAGATTTACAGGCAGATCCAGTCAAAGGACAGGTAAAATTACGTGTACATGTAAGTAAAAGCGGTGAAGTACAGATTGTTGAAGTTATAAAATCATCAGGTGTTGAACAGATGGATAGAACGGCAAGATTAACAGTAAGACACGGCTGGCAGTTCAATGATTATAATAAAGATTATTCAATGATTATTGTAGTAAATTATGATGTTGATAATAATGGTAATCCTGTAGTAAATATAGAAAAAACTAATTTAAATTTTAAATAGTAAAAATTATGAGGTGTAAATTGTGAAAGACAATAAAAACATATTAAACATTATTTTATTAACAATTTTATTATCCTTTTCCTTTATTTCTTTTGGTAGTGAATTAAATTTGTTTGAAGAAACAGACCATAATGGAAATCTTCGTCTTGGTAATGATTATATCGTGATAGTTACCAATACAGAAGATAATGGACGAGGAAGATTTGCCATTGAGACTACAGGTGGTGCGCCTTTTCGCAGTAATGATGATGACAAATCTCTTGTTTATGGAAGGCCGAAACCCTGGACTTCATATACTACATTCTGGATAAATGGAGAAACATATGTATTTGGGGGTAAAACAGGACGCCGTGCTGGTAAGAATGCTAATTATGGAAAGGTTATCGATGGACCATATGTTAGAGATGGTAATATATACACTGAAACAGAATTTAACGATGGTATAAATGTACAGCAGATCTTAACTATAGTTAAGAATTCAACTACTGGTTTATTTGATTCTGTACAGATAAAGTATAGAATAAAGAATACAAGTGAAAAAAAACAAAAAGTAGGTATGCGCTTAATGTTAGATACAATGCTTGGTGAAAATGACGGGGCCCCCTTTAGAATTGGTAATGAAGCCGTTACAACTGATACAACATATTATAAAAAACAATTACCAGAATTTTATCAGGCTTTTGACAGTATTAGTAATCCTAATGTAACCTCTCAGGGAACTTTTACAGGACCAGGTGTGACAACTCCTGATAAAGTAATGTTTGCTGACTGGGGTAGTCTTGCTGACAGCAGCTGGAATTTCGATAACAGTCCTGGTGAAGAATTTATTCGTAAAGGTGAATATGATATTGATAGTGCAATGGCTATGTACTGGGTTCCGGAATTTATTTCTCCAGGGGAAACTCGTACTTATATTACAAAGTATGGTTTAGGAGGTATAACTATAGTTCCAGGATTATTATCTCTGGGTGTTACTTCTCCAGCAGAATTTGTATTTGATTCACCTGATAAATCATTCCCAATTATAGCTTATATAGAAAACACTTCTGAAATTACAACAGAAAATGTTAATGTAGAAATTGATATTCCAGAATGGCTTGCTGTAGATTCTAAAAATAAAGAATTGGGTGATTTAGAACCAGGTGATATCGCCCAGGTAATCTGGAATGTAAAAACATCAGATTATGAATCACTGCAGTCATCGGCTGAATATGAAGTAAACGTTAATGCTGATAATACAGATAAAAATAAGGTTAAAAGAGAAGTGAAATTTATTGGACCGCCGAATTTAGAAAAAGAAGTTAACTTAAAACAGGATTTGTCAGTTATTAATGGAAGACTAATACCAAATCCATTTACCGTTGAACTTAACTTGAGTAATACAGGGGGTTCAACATTGCATGATGTTTCAACTGAAATATTATTACCTCCAGGTCTATCACTGGCCTCTAAGGAAAAAGAAAAAAAGTATCCTGAGAATATAAAAGCAGGTGAAAATATCAATATATCCTGGAGGCTGGAAGCATTGAAAGTTGATGGTAAATTACCATTTGCTATTGATATTAGAGGATTAAACAATTATAAAGAAGTCATTAGGTATAATGATTTAAATATTCCAGAATTGAAACCTTTATTTTATTTTAATATAGATAAGGATGAAATAAATAAGGGTGATTATATTACTGTAGATATTATGGGAGAAAATGTACAGGAATTAGAAACTGCTGCAGGAAAGATAAAATATAATACAGAAGCTTTGAAACTAATATATTTTTCTCGTGGGACATTATTTTTAAGAAACAAAAAATCCTTACCATGGAGGAAACCAAAATTATTAGAACCTGGTTTAATAAAAATAAATGAATCATTACCTGTTAAAAAGAAACGAGGTACACTGGCAAGTATTCATTTTAAAGTATTAAATAATAAGGACCACAGTATTACCTGGAATGAGGCTGTGTTTAACAATAATAAAGAAGAAATTGATGTTATTGTTAAAAATTATAAATTTTAAAGAAGGAGAGGATTTAAATGAAAAAATTAATATTTTTAATAACAATTTTAACTTTGTTATTTAGCATATCTGTAAGTGCTGAGCCTGCACTTAATGATGTGTCAAAAGATCATTGGGCATATGAAAGTGTTAAAGAATTAGTAGATAGGGGTTTATTTTCATTATATGAAGACGGTACATTTCGCGGAAAAGAAAAAGTTTCTCGTTTTCAGTTAGCTGAAATAGTTGCCAATATTTTAGAAGATATAGAAAGGGGCACTACAGATGCATCTGAGGAAGACATAGATCTTGTTAGAAAATTATCTGTGGAATTTCAGGATGAATTGGTTGCCCTGGCTGAACAGGGTAAAATATTTGAAGAAAGAATAAAGGAAGTTGAACAAAAAACAGTAATACAGGATGAAGTTATTGCTGAAATAAAAAATGAAGATATGAGTAATGTTAATGAAAATATAGACAATCTACAAAAAGATGTTACTAATATAATAGATAATATAGTTAAAATTAAAAATTTAGAAGAGGAACTTGCTTCTTTAAAGGACAAAACAAATCAGGAAATTACTGACCTAGATAGTAAAGTTGAAAAAAATAGTTCAAAAATAAATGATTTAGAAAAAGTGGAAGTACAACTTAAAGATGATTTTGTTCAAAATCTGGAAAATAAATTATCTGTAAATGAAACCAGAATAAATACACTTCAAAAAGAAGTTAATGAGCTTAAAAGTCAATTAAGTAATAAAGAACAGGAACTGGAAGATTTGGATACTAAAAATAATGACAGCAAAACTCTTCTTTATGGAGCAGCCGGAGTATTATTATTATTATTAGTAGCTAACTAATGGAGGTTGACCGATGCTTAAACTCACTAAATATACCTGTATTTTTACAATTTTAATTTTGTTAGCTTACAGTTTTATACCTCTTACCAATATTACAAAACCATTTTATAGTACATATGCCAGTTTTATAGATGAAGATGATATCTATAAAGGTGTGGCACTGGCACTTGTATTATACTTTTTATCACAATCTGGAGAAGATGAAGCTGTGGACAAAGATATCAGGATAGAAACGTCTGATGATGTAAATGATGATGATAGAGATCTATTAGCAAGCCTTATTTATGCAGAATCTAGAGGAGAATCTCTTGAAGGACAGATAGCAGTGGGAGCAGTCGTTCTTAATAGGGTAGAAAGTGTAGATTTTCCCAATACCATAAGAGAGGTTATTTATCAGAAAGAACAGTTTACTCCTATTACAAATGGACAAATAGATTTAATCCCTAATTCCAATGCATATAGAGCAGCTGATATGGCTTTAAGTGGAGAAGACCCAAGTTTAGGCGCCTTATTCTTTTATAATCCCAAAAAGGCCAGAACTCTTGATTGGTTATCTACTAGAAAAACTACAATAAGAATAGGAGATCATATTTTTGCTAAATAGGAACAAAATAATGTTGTCATTTTTTTTAGTAAATTAGAATATAAAAAACTACTTTGCACTTGCAAAGTAGTTTTTTGTTTCTTATTCTTCATCATAAACAGGTATTTTATAAACATTTGTTACTTTTTCATCTTCTTCTAATTCAAAAAGTCTATACATATTTCCAGCTCTCTCTGTTTCAGTTATATCAGCAACAGAAACAGGATAGAGGTTTTCATAACTTGTTACAATTAATATATAATCATAGATTTTTGCACTTAAGACACCTGCCATGCGGTGTATATTCGAACCACAGGTTTTTAAACCCTTACCATTTCTATTTTGCTTTTTATATTCTTCTACACTGGTACGTTTTCCTTTGCCACTATCGGTTATTGAAATTATATAGTCATTTTCAGAAACAATATTCATATTAACTAAATAGTCATTCTTTATTAATTTTATCCCTTTATTACCATAAGTATTTCTACCGGTAGCACTAACTGAATTTTCTTCAAATCTTATAGTTTGTCCCTGCTTAGTTGCCAGTAATATTTCTTTATTTCCATCAGTTACCATGACATTTATCACTTTATCTTCTTTGGCAAGTTTTATTGCCTTTATAGATGTATAATTTGTTACATACTTTTCAGCAAGAGTTTTCTTTACTTGTCCCTGTTCTGTTGCTATAGTAATATATTGTTTTTTTATATTTTTATTTAAACAAATCATATTAATGATCTTTTCCTTTAAAGGTATCTGTAAAAAATTTTTCAAATTATCGCCTGTAGAAAGCCCATGATGTTCAGGTATATTATGTATAGGAATTGAATATACATCTCCAGATTTTGTAAAGAAAAGTAGATTATCCAGACTACTTCCAGAAGTTGTATGTATTACATAATCATTTTTACTGCTTCGTATATTTTCATTAGAATCAGTTCTTTTAATGTTTTGCCTATATGAATAAGTAATAACTGCTTTTTTTTCTTTAATTAAATCTGCTTTAGTAATCTTGGCTTTTTCTTCATCAAGAATTATTTCTGTTTTTCTAGTGTCAGAATATTTATCCTTGATATTTAGTAATTCTTTTTTTAATACATTATCCAGTTTTTCATCATTATTGAGGATTTCTTTATATTTTTCTATATCACTAGCCAGGCTTTCAGCTTCAGCATGTAATTTTTCTGTTTCCATACCAACCAAACGCTGTAATTTCATATCCAAAATTGCAGAAGCCTGTTCATGGCTTATTTTTAATTTTTTCTTTAAAGATTTTTTAGCCTGAGCTGTTGAATTGGAATTTCTAATAATTGATATTACCAGGTCTAGT
The DNA here is from genome assembly GCA_048623215.1 of Halothermotrichaceae bacterium. Taxonomy (GTDB): domain Bacteria; phylum Bacillota; class Halanaerobiia; order Halanaerobiales; family DTU029; genus JBMCBT01. Next base: position 8,631 of record JBMCBT010000047.1, on the reverse strand, counting down.
TTATCAATTGCTTTGATTAATCCCTGAAGTATATGAAATCTTTTTTCTGCTTTTTTCAACCTATATTTAGTCCTTCGGGTAATAACCTGTCTTCTAAAATCTATAAAATGCTGTAAAATAGTTTTTAAATCCATAGTTTTTGGTTTTTTTCCTACTAATGCTAACATATTTATACGATAAGATGTCTGCATAGATGTATATTTATAAAGTCTATTTAATAACAAATCGGTATCTGTATTTGATTTTAATTCAATTACTACTCTTAATCCATCCTGATCAGATTCATCTCTTAGATCAGATATTTTATTAATCTTACCACTGTTAACCAGATCTGCTATTTCTTCTATTAATTTAGATTTATTTAACTGATAAGGTATTTCAGTAATAATAATCTGTTTTTTTCTGCCTGATTTTTCGATGTCAGTTGCAGCACGTAATATTATTTTTCCCTTTCCAGTTTTATAAGCTTTTTTTATTCCATCATTTCCAACAATTTTAGCACCAGTTGGAAAATCTGGTCCAGGCATATAATTCATTAAAGTAGTTAAATGTGCATTAGGATATTTCATTAGATGAAGAATACTGTCAATTACTTCTCCCAGATTATGAGGTGGGATATCAGTACTCATACCAACTGCAATACCACTGGCGCCATTTATTAATAAATTAGGAACCTGGGCTGGTAAGATTACTGGTTCCTGTAAAGAACCATCAAAATTATCTATAAAATCAACTGTTTCCTGTTTTATATCTGTAAGCATATTTTCAGCAAGATCTGTCAGGCGGACTTCGGTATAACGCATTGCAGCAGCACTATCACCATCAATAGAGCCAAAATTACCATGTCCATCAATCAACTGATAACGTAAATTGAAATATTGAGCCATTCTTACCATGGCATTATAAACAGCTGCATCGCCATGTGGATGGTATTTACCTAAAACTTCACCAACCACTCTCGCTGATTTTTTATGAGGTTTATTATGTAATAATTTTAATTCATGTGCAGCATATAATATCCGCCTATGAACTGGTTTTAAACCATCTCTAACATCTGGTAAAGCTCTGGAAGCAATAACACTTAAAGAATAATTTAAATAAGCCTCTCTCATTTTATCTTCAATAGCTACTGGTGTAATATCTTCAGGCATAAATTTTCCCCTTTCTTAAGATAAATAAATTATTTAAAATTATATATATAACTATTATTCCATATTATTACCAATACGTCAAACAAAGTAAGAATATTACTGGTAATTATTTATATGGTTTGATATAATGATACGAGGAAAGAAGGGAAGGTGTAGTCATGTCTTTATTTGAAGAAGAAATTTATGATGCCAGTCAAATAGAAATACTGGAAGGACTGGAAGCAGTAAGAAAAAGACCCGGAATGTACATAGGTAGTACAGGTATTAAAGGATTACATCATCTTGTCTGGGAAGTAGTGGATAATAGTATTGATGAATTTTTAGCAGGTTATGGTGATGTTGTGACCGTAGAAATTAATGAAGATAATAGTGTAACTGTTATGGATGACGGTAGAGGTATACCTGCAGATATACATAAAGATTCTGGTATTCCTGCTGCACAGGTTGTACTGACAACATTACATGCCGGAGGAAAATTTAATAATAATAGTTATAAAGTATCCGGCGGACTTCATGGGGTAGGTGTTTCGGTAGTAAATGCCTTATCTGAATGGCTGGAGCTTATTACCTGTACAAATGGATACAAATATATACAAAAATTTAAAAAAGGAGTTCCAGTAACTGAACTTAAAAAAGTAGAAAGTACTGCCAGTACGGGTACTACTATTACTTTTAAACCAGATCCTGAAATATTTGAAGTTACAAAATTTAAATATGAAACCCTGGCCCATAGACTACAGGAATCAGCTTTTCTTAATAAGGAATTAACTTTGATTCTAACTGATAAAAGAGAGGACAGGGATAGAACTAACAAATTTCAATATGATGGTGGAATCAGGGCATTTGTTGAATTTCTTAATAAAAGTAAAACTACAATACATGAACAGGTTATATATACTGAAGAAGATGATGATGATTATTATGTTGAAGTAGGTATACAATATAATGATGGGTATACAGAAAGAATTTATTCATTTGCTAATAATATTCACACAACAGATGGTGGTTATCATGTAACTGGATTTAAAACTGCTCTGACGAAAGCTGTAAATAATTTTGCTAAAAAAAATAATTTACTTAAAAAAAGTGACCCATCACTTACCGGTAAAGATGTTAGAGAAGGGATAACAGCTATTGTAAATGTAAAGTTACCTAATCCTCAGTTTGAAGGACAGACAAAAGCCAAACTGGGTAATAGTGAATTAAGAAGTATTGTGGAAAGTTCTGTATATGATTATATAAGTCGTTTTCTGGACGGTAGTCCTGAAATAGGTAAATTAATTGTAGATAAGGCCTTACAGGCAGTTAGGGCCAGGAAAGCATCTAAAAAGGCACGGGAATTAACAAGAAGAAAAAGTGCACTGAGTTCAAACTCATTACCTGGTAAACTTGCCGACTGTGCCAGCAGAAAACCAGAACAAAGTGAATTATTTATAGTTGAGGGTGATTCTGCTGGTGGATCTGCAAAACAGGGGCGTAACAGGCATTTTCAGGCTATATTACCATTGAAGGGTAAAATATTAAATACTGAGAAAGCTAGACTGGAAAAGATACTAAATAATAAAGAAATTGTAACAATAATTACTGCTCTTGGTACAGGTATTGGAGAAGAATTTAATTTAGATAAGTTAAGATATCATAAAATAGTAATTATGACTGATGCAGATGTAGATGGAGCACATATTGCTACTCTTATTCTAACTTTATTTTATCGTTATATGCCTGAATTAATTGAAGCTGGTTATGTCTATCTGGCACAACCTCCTCTATATAAAGTAAGCTGGAATAAAGAAGAAAAATATTTGTATACTGATCAAGAATTGGAACAGTTTAAAAAAGAACTGGGGGAAAATTCTTTCAGTATACAGAGATATAAGGGTCTTGGTGAGATGAATCCCGGGCAGCTCTGGAATACAACAATGGATCCCAATAATAGAAAACTGCTTAAAATAGAAATTGATGATGAAATAGAAGCTGATGAAGTTTTTACACATCTAATGGGTTCAAATGCCAGACTAAGACGTGATTTTATAATCTCAAATGCATATATGGTAGATGAGCTTGATGTATAGTCATTCGTATGAAAATATACTGTTGACTTTTTTGTTAAAGGGAGGGTTAATGAATTAGACGTATAATTAATGATGATTTATTTTTAATAATACTTGCTGTATTAATCGGATTAATTGCTGGATTATTATCAATTCTTTTTGCAGGGATTATAAAATTTTTATCTAGTAAGTTATTTATTGAATATATTTACAGCAAATATATACTTATCTTACCTGCAGTTGGTGGACTCTTGGCGGGATTATTAATACAATATGGAAGTATATCAGCAAAAGGACATGGTGTACCATCTATTTTACAAACAATTGAGAGCAAAGATACTGGTTTATCAACACGTGACTTATTAGTTGAGGGTCTTGCTTCTATAATAACAATAAGTACTGGTGGTTCAGCAGGAAGAATAGGCCCTGTAGTTGAAATAGGTGCTGGTATAGGAGATCTACTTGGACATAGATTTAATCATCCTTTAAAAGTTTATCAAACGATATTGGGCTGTGGGGCTGCAGCTGGCATTTCCGCCATTTTTCGTGCTCCACTGGGCGGGATAATGTTTGTTATAGAAATTATGTATAAAGATATAGATAAAATAAAACTTAGCATGATTGTAATCAGTACAATAACAGCAGAAGCAGTTGTCCGTAGTATTTCAGGTTATGAAACGATATTTGATCTGCCTATTTTTCATTTAAGTGATATACGGGAATATATATTATATATTGGACTGGGAGTCTGCCTTGGCTTTTTAGCATATATAACAATATATTTACTTTATTATATAAACAAACTGGTTGAAAAAAACATGAATTTACCTTTTTTTACAAAACCAATTATTGGTGGTTTAATAATAGGTATTATTGGGTATTTTATACCAGAAATTATGGGTACTGGAATAGAGGTTATACCTAATATTCTTAATCTAGAATACAGTTTAATTTATTTAGTTATATTATCAATAATGAAACTGCTTGCAACCTGTACAACACTTGGATTCGGTGGTTCTGGCGGTATTTTTGCACCATCACTTTTGATAGGGACTTCATTTGGTCTTTTTTATGGCAAGCTAATGCAGGCTATAATGCCGGGGATTGTCCTGTATCCCGAATCATATGGTATTGTAGGTATGGCAGCTATTATTAGTGCTGCTGCCAGAGCACCTTTAACCGGTACATTAATTATATTCGAATTGACACGAAATTACAGTTTAATTGTTCCTTTATTTTTAGCTTCTATAATTGCTGAATATACAATTGGAAGATTTACTGAGGAGTCAATTTATTCAACAAATCTTTTTTATAGAAATATAGATTAGCGATATAGTAAAAATTAACTTGACAAATTATTATTTAATCTATTATAATATTATTAATAACTATTACTGTTATATACATATAATAATAATAAAAGGAGAGATAATATGCAAAAATATCAATGTACAGTCTGTATGTATGTTTATGATCCAGAAACAGGAGACCCGGATAATGATATTGAGCCAGGTACATCATTTGATGATTTACCAGAAGACTGGGTTTGCCCAGAATGTGGTGTAGGAAAAGATATGTTTGAACCTTATGATGGATAAATTAATGTTAACTTTATAATTTAAGAAAATATCATTTTCATTAATAAACTTAAAAAACTGGGTTAAACCCAGTTTTTTTGTTATTAACAAATAAATTACTTGATACCTGGCCTGTATATAAACAAAATATTTTAATTATATTATGGACGTGTTCCCGTGATTCTTTACATTCAGATACCTTTATAGTATAATATTCAACATAATATAATTTTTAATAGCTCAAGTGGTTAATCCTGTTTGGGGAGGATTAAATTATGCTGTTATCAAATACAATACAAAAAAAGGATTTTACACCTGCACAGATTTTAGCTTTAGGTTATCTTGCAATAATACTAATTGGTACTATTTTATTAATGTTACCTGCTGCTACTACAGATGCTCATGGATTAAATTTTATTTCAGCATTATTTACGTCAACATCTGCTACCTGTGTTACAGGTTTAATAGTAGTTAATACAAGTACAGCTTTCACTATATTTGGCCAGACTGTGATTATGATTCTTATTCAAATTGGTGGATTAGGTATTATGACAATGTCAACTATGATTGCCTTTGTTATTGGTAAAAAAATAACACTTAAAGAAAGAATGGTTATACAGGAAGATTTAAATCAGTTTAAAATATCGGGTGTAGTTAGACTTGTACGATATGTCTTGGCGGTTACTTTTATAATAGAGGGCACAGGTGCATTTATTTTATTTTTAAGATTAATAAAAGATTATAATTTTCTAAGAGCTTTATATTTATCTATATTTCATGCAGTATCAGCCTTTAATAATGCAGGGTTTGATTTATTTGGTAATAGTCTGGAAGGTTTTACCGGAGATATTACTATTAATTTTGTTGTAATGATTTTGATTATTCTTGGTGGAATTGGTTTTGCTGTTATTATTGAGTTATATAACAATAAGGGACTTAATAAAACTAGTTTACAGACAAAAATAGTTTTGACAATAACAATTATTCTAATTGTAGTAGGTTTTATTAGTATTCTAGGTTTGGAATTTACTAATGAAGCAACAATGGGTAATTTACCGTTCTCAGAAAAAATGCTTTCTTCTTTATTTCTATCAGTTACTCCCAGGACAGCCGGTTTTAATACAATACCTACCGGTTCATTAAGAAGTTCAACTTTATTTCTGGTTATTGTTTTAATGTTTATTGGTGCTTCACCTGGTTCTACTGGTGGAGGAATAAAAACAACTACCTTTGGAGTATTACTGATAACAGTCTGGAGTCTAATAACAGGTAAAAGAGATATAGAAATTTTTAAAAGACAGTTGGTTAAAGATATTGTATACAAATCTATTTCAATAGCGATACTCTCATTAATACTGGTTGTATCAGTAACAATGGTCTTGACTATTACAGAAAGCATGGATTTTTTACCTGTGTTTTTTGAAACTGTATCTGCTTTTGGCACTGTTGGTCTTTCTACTGGTATAACTCCTGATTTATCTTCTTTTGGAAGAATTTTAATTACCTTAACAATGTTCGCCGGTCGAGTTGGTCCTTTAACTCTGGCGCTTGCTTTTGCAGAAAGACAGAGAAATGGTGTATATCATTATCCAAAAGAAAAAATTATGGTTGGTTAAATATTATTAACACCCTTTTGGGTATATTAAAAAGTAAAAAGGGTGTTCAAAATTAAATTAGATGATTTATCACCATGGCAGTTTCTTGTTTTAGGATATATTATAGTTATCACAATAGGTACCCTATTACTCATGATGCCGACTGCTACTGTAGAAGGCAAAACTACATCTATTATTGATGCGCTTTTCACATCAACTTCAGCGACAGCTGTTACTGGACTTATTGTCGTAAATACTGCTGAACAATGGACAAGGTTTGGTCATACTGTTATTATGTTTTTAATTCAAATTGGCGGTTTTGGTTTTATGACCAGTACAACAATTATATTTTTGTTAATAGGTCGTAAAGTCTTATTACGCGAAAGATTAATAATAATGGAAGATCTAAATTTTAATAAAATTTCTGGTGTTATTGATTTAACAAAGTATGTTATTATTCTAACATTTACAATAGAGATTACTGGAGCTTTTTTACTTTACTTGTATTTTCAAAAAATAATGTCTGCCTCCCGTGCAGCATATTTTTCTATATTTCACTCTATTTCAGCTTTTAATAATGCAGGGTTTGATTTATTTGGAAATAGTCTGGAGAATTTTGTTTCCTCAACTTATATTAATATAATTATTTCTTTTCTATTTATTCTTGGAGGACTTGGTTTTATAGTTATTGAAGAAATATATCAAAAATTAGAATTTAGAAAACTTTCATTACATAGTAAGATAGTATTATCAATGACTTTTTTACTTATTGTTGTGGGCTCTATTTTATTATTTATGATTGAATATAATAACCCGGCTACAATTGGTTCTTATTCTTTAAAAAATAAAATTATAGCTTCTTATTTTCATGGGGTAACCCCCAGAACTGCTGGCTTTAATACAATACCATTGGGACAATTTAAAGATGTTTCTCTTTTTATAATTATTATATTAATGTTTATAGGTGCGTCTCCTGGTTCAACGGGAGGTGGTGTTAAAACAACTACTTTTGGTACACTGCTTTTTGTTATGTTTAGTATGGTCAGAGGTAAGGAAGATATTGAAGTGTTTTCTAGGAGAATAAAACGTAAAGATGTTTATAAAACATTAACAGTTGTAGCTATATCTTTAATTGTGGTAAGCATAGTAATACTGGTATTAACTTCAACTGAAAATTTTGCATTTATTCACATAATCTTTGAAGTATTATCTGCGTTTGGCACAGTAGGACTTTCTACTGGCATTACAGGGGGTTTGAGTAATGTTGGTAAAATATTTATAATTATAACTATGTTTATCGGTAGAGTTGGGCCAGTTACAATTGCTATGGCAATTGGTAAAAAAATACATAAAAATATACGTTATCCTGAAGAGGATATTTTAATAGGATGAGGAGGAGATTAATATCAAACAGTTTATAGTTGTCGGTCTAGGAAGATTTGGTTCAAGTGTTGCCAGAACTCTTGCAGAAAATGATTATAATGTGCTCGCAATAGATTTGGATGAAGAAAGAGTACAGATAATAGCAAATGAAGTAACACATGCTGTAGAAGCAGATGCTACTGATGAAGAAGCATTAAAAACTCTTGGTGTTGGCAATTTTGATGTTGCTATAGTCAGTATAGGAGATAATATACATGCAAATATATTATCTACTTTAATATTAAAAGAACTTGGTGTAAATTATGTAGTTGTCAAGGCACAGGATAATTTACATGGTAAAGTTTTAAGTAAAGTAGGGGCTGACCGGGTTGTTTATCCAGAAAGGGATATGGGAGTTAGAATAGCTCATAATCTTATTTCTTCAAATGTACTTGATTATATTGAATTTGCACCTGATTATAGTATAGTAGAAATTATTACTACCTCAAATATGGTCGGAAAAACACTGGCAGAACTTGAACTAAGAGGAAAATTCGGTGTTAATGTAATGGCTATTAAAAGGGGTAAAAATTTGAATATAACTCCAGGTGCTAATGATAAATTACTTGAAGGTGATGTCTTAATTGTTATGGGTAAAAATGATGACCTTGATAAATTAAAACATTTTTAACTATAAAATATAACCATAATATGTTACAGATATTTAAGATAGGCCTTCAAATTGCTGAAGGCTTTTTTCAATCAAAAAAAATGTGGTACAACCCTAAACTGTTCCTGTATGAACTGTTAAAATACGGAGTGCCTGTGGTACAACCTTAAACTGTTCCTGTATGAACTGTTCAAATACGGAGTGCCTGTGGTACAACCTTAAACT
>JBMCBT010000046.1:0-14191 GCA_048623215.1 Halothermotrichaceae bacterium | reverse complement strand
AAAGATATTAAACATAGACCACAGGCAGCTAATAAAAATAATGCCGATCTTTTTATTAGTATTCATGCCAATAACTTCAGAACAAGCCAGCCTTCTGGTAGCCAGGTGTTTTACAAAAAAGCCTCAGATAAAAGCAAAAAACTGGCCGAGGATATACATAATGAGCTTATCTCTCTTCGAAAAGAAAACAACCGCTGTTTAAAAACTGGGAATTATTATGTTTTAAACTGTACCGACTGTCCAGCTGTATTAATAGAAACCGGTTTTTTATCAAATCCAGAAGACCGAAGATTATTATCAAATCCTGATTATCAAAAAAGATTAGCTGTTAAAATTAAAAATGGTATTGTAGAATATTTACGTAATGAAATAAATAATAGTGAGAAAAATACTGCATCTGTTTATCAAACTACTCAAACTATACAGCAAAATATTCCCTCAAATAAAGTAGTATATTTTTCTCAGGATAACAATGTATCACTTGTAACAAAAAATTTAGTTTTTCCTACTAATAATTTTTTTAGTAATGATATTAATGAAATGAATTTTACTGAACTTTTATCCATATCAGCTATTAAACAATTAATGAATCCTCCAGAGAATTTATGCTCACCATTACCTGAAGGAACAAAAATAAGGTCAATTAACTATGTTAACAGCATACTTACTATTGATTTTTCAGAAGAATTACAAAATAATTTTAATTACGGAACTAATATAGAAACTAAAACAATAAAAGCAATAACTGAAACTCTTTTATCCATTAACAGAGTTAGAGGAATAAAAATTCTTATTAATGGTCAAAGTAATCAAACAATTGGAGGACATATTGTTTTGAAAACAATATATAGAAAATAAAAAGACCTTCTTAATTATAGAAGGCCTTACATGGATAAGAATGCCTTATTTCTAAATGGATACGAACCTTAGATGACTCAAAAAATATACTCTACAGCACAAGATGACCTTTTTTGGACAAACCACATAAAGTTTTAATTCAATAATTAATATGCAAAAAGTTACTAAAAGTGGTCGTCTGACTATTATAAATAATGGATTTTTCTTCTATTTTGTGAAAACATGTTCACCGATGGTTACCATTTGCCTTCTTCTTTCAAACCACCACTGGTTTTTGGCAAATTTGGGATTATAATAGTAGAGTGACCCCATGGTCGGGTCAGAACCTTTTATAGCTTCCCTGGCTGCACGATAAGCAGTACTATTTGGACTAAGGTGAATCTGCCCATCAGCAACAGCAGAAAATTGTCTGCCCTGATAAATTACTTCCTGAAATGTATCAGGAAAATATGAACTTAAAACTCTATTGATAATAACAGCACCTACAGCGACCTGTCCAATATACGGTTCTCCTCTTGCTTCTCCATGTATTGCTCTGGCTAGAAGTTCTATATCGCTTTCTTTAACGGTTTTAGCCATAACCTGAATTGGTGTTAAATTATGGGTAGGTAATTTAATTGTATCTCCTTTTCTTAAAACGCTATTCTCCATCTTATTTAAAGCCATTATTACACCAGTTGTAGTATTAAAACTATGAGCAAGATCATAAAGTGTATCACCAACGCCAACATGATAGGTTACTATTTTATTTTTTGGTATTTTTGAAATATCAGGTTTTTTATGTCCTGGATTAATTCTTACTGGATATTTGTTGCCTACATCAAGATATAAGTCATCCTGAACAAAATCAGGTTCATGAAACATAGTTAAATTAAAATCAGGATCTTCTTCTGTAGGTTCAGGGATTAATAATTCCTGTCCAACTCGAATTACTGACCCTTTTTCTAAATTGTTTTTTTCCATAAGTCGTTTTTTTGATATATTATATTCTGCTGTAATTTCACTAATGGTATCTCCTTCCTGTACTACATAAATTAATCTAAAGCTTGGATCCCCAAAACTTATCTGGGTTATTATAAAAATCAAAATAAAAATTAACCCTAATTTTTTACTATATCCTTTAGTCATAATTACCCCCCTTTTTAGATATGTCTTTCAGTTCAGTTTTTATAATAGGGCATTTATCAGGAAGTGATTTTAAAAACACTCTACCATATGATTTTGTTATAATTCTATTATCAAAAGAAATAATAATGCCTTTATCATCACGAGATCTTATTAATCTACCAAAACCCTGTTTAAATCGAATAACTGCCCTGGGCAAACTGTAATGATAAAAGGGATTTTTTCCAGCAGTTTTCATCTTTTCCATCCTGGCAGCAGCAACCGGTTCACTTGGCACCGGAAAAGGCAGCTTCATAATAATCAAATACTTTAAATTTTCACCTTTAACATCAATACCTTCCCAGAAACTTGCAGTGCCAAAAATAATTTGTTTTTCATTTCTTTTAAAAGTATCTATTATATAATTACGCGGATACTTGCCCTGTACTAACAAATTTATCCCTTTATTATTTAAATCTTTTTTAGTTTTACTGGTACAATAATTTAACATACTATATGAAGTAAATAAAACCAGTGTACTTTCTTTATAAGCTAGTAAAATATCTTTTAAATCATCTATAATTGTATCTAAATAATCTTGAGAATTAGCCGGTGGTATATTTTCCGGAATAATTAGTTCGGCCTGACTTGCATAATCAAATGGAGATTCTACCTGTAAATGACTGCTTTTTTCTAAACCAAGTATATTTTTGAAAAAATTAAAATTATTATTGACAGTAAGTGTAGCTGAAGTAAGTAATAAACTATCTAGACTATTCCACAACATTTCAGATAACATATTTGATATCTTCAGAGGTGCATTTTCCTGGTTGATAACAGACTTTTTTCTTTCCAGCCAGAAGACATAATCATCATCATCTGCCTTTAGATTAAAATCCAGCCTTTTAATAAAAACCTGACATTTGGTCATATTTGATTCTAGTTCAACTAATATTTCCTCTAATTTATTTAATAGATCAACTCTTATGTTTAATATATTTTCATATAAATTATTTAAATAAAGACCTAACTTTTGCATATAGGATATTAGTTCATCACCAAAATTTATAATTTCCTGCCATTCATGTTTATTTATTATCTCTTCTTTTAATCTTATTACTTTTTCCTCTTCCGGTAGTATTAATTCAAATTGTTTATAATAGTCAGAACTATAATCATTTATTTTTTGTATTTGTGGTATTATTTTCTGGTCAATTATATTTAATATGTCCTTTTTATTAAAAATGTTAAGTTGAGTAATCTTATTCCTTAACCTTGGTATCATGGAATATTTGTTATGAAATAAACGCTGTAAATATTTATGAAATTGAGGTAGATAAAATGGATTTCCCAGGTGCCTTGTAGCTGCATCGGACAGGTTATGTGCTTCATCAAGTATTAAGTTTTTATATTCTGGCAATATACCTATATCAGTATCCCCTGATTCATATTTTAATACTGCATCTGATATAAGCAAATGATGATTTACAATTAATAAATCAGCACTATAAACTTCTTTTCTGGCCTTCATAAAGAAACAGGAATCAAAATATGGACAGTTCGTTCTCAGACAGAGGTCACTTTCTGAAGCCAGTTCATCCCAGAGGTCTGTTTTTATAACAAAATTAAGATCTGAGCGGGAACCAGTATTAGTTTCTTCAATCCAGTTTAATACTTTTATTAATTCTATTTCTTTTTCATGTTGGTCTGTATATAATTCTTTAGCCCGTTGTTCAAGATTTTTAAGTTTCCGCATACACAAATAGTTCCAACGCCCTTTAACCAGAACCGCTTTAAAAGAAAAAGGTAGTGCTTTTTTTAATAAAACGAGGTCTTTTTCAATTAATTGTTCCTGAAGATTAATTGTATTTGTAGATACAACTACAACCTGGTTATTATTATGTGACCAGTACAAAGCTGGAATTAAGTATGCAAAGGATTTTCCTGTACCAGTACCTGCTTCAACAAATGTTTTTTTATGGTTATTAAATAAATCCAGTACTTCTTTTACAACAGCTAACTGCTGTTTTCGATATTCATATTTATCAAGATGCCTGGAAAGTGAGCCGTTTGGTTTAAACAATTTACATATTTCTTTTTCTCGTAATAATACTTCTTCTTCTGGTATCTTAGGTTCAACCACAATATAAATATCATCTACTTGATTACTGACAATGGCAAAACCGATACCATTATTACCAACACGTGATGCCACTCTGATATCAGCAGCAGACGGTCTTAAATCACCAGAAGGGTGATTATGAATAATAATAGTACCGGGTTTTAAATCCGAAACAATAGCAGGCACCATTTGAGAATTACCTCTTGCCAGTAAATTATAATCAGTAACTAATCCTTTCTCCGGATCAATTATACCAACTAAAAATATTTCCTGTTTTGAGCTTAGTTCTATGTCCTTTTTTATACTGGATATTATCTCCTGATTCAATATTTCATTAATATCCACAACAGCCACAATTCCTCTCTATAATATTATTCTTTCTGGACTATATCATTATTTTTTTCTCTTAATAATAATAAAAGGTCAACATCTTCATCACTGTTACCCTCAAATTGAGGGGTTTCCAGAATAAAAGTATAGTCACGAATTTTTTTATGGTTTATTAAGTACTTAAATCCTTCTTTTCCGATATAGCCCTGTCCAATATGTGCATGTTCATCTTTATTAGTATCAAGTTCATATACAGAATCATTAACATGTAGAACTTTTAAATATTCCAGACCAATTATTTTATCCAGTCTTGATATTGTTTTATCAATACCTTCTTTTGTACTAATATTATAGCCTGCAGCAAAACCATGACAGGTATCAAAACATACTCCTATTTTTCTTTTATTTTTCACTCTGTTTATTATATCATTTATTTCAGAAAATTTCGAGCCGATCGTGGTTCCGGCTCCAGAAACATTTTCCAGTAATAATGATGTCTGGTTTTCAACCTCACTAAATATTTTATTGACTGCTTCCGCAATTCTTTTTATACCCCATTCTTTACCTTTACCAGTATGACTTCCAGGGTGTACAACCAGATATTTTGCACCTATTTGCCCTGATCTTTCTAGGTCTTCTTTTAAACCAGCAATTGATTTTCTCCATAAATTTTTTTTCGGTGAAGCTAAATTAATTAAATATGTTGCATGTACAACAATTTCCTTCATGTTTAATCTATTCATTTCTTTTTTTAATCTTTTAATTTCATTTTTTTTAAAAGCCCTGGATTTCCAGCCGCGTGGATTTTTACTAAATATTTGCAGACAATTACAACCTATTTTTTTAGCCCTGGCAGGTGCTTTATCAAGCCCTCCTGCAATGGAGACATGTTTTCCCAACTTCATATATTTCACATCCATTTTTTACATGATTTTCTTTCTTTGATAATTAATCTACAAGAATACCTTGCGGCCGCTTGTCATTAATTATGAATTTAGTAATCTAAATTAAGAAAAACATAAACTAGTTTTAACTAGTTTATGTTTTGTATTTATTCCTGTTCTTTTAGCGCATCTTTTCGGGAAAGATTTATTCTTCCTTTGTTATCAATCTCTGTTACCTTAACAGGTACCGTATCACCAACTGATAGTTCATCTTCCACTTTATTTACATGATAGTCAGCAATTTGTGAAATATGGACTAATCCTTCCTGACCCGGTAGAAACTCAACAAAGGCACCAAAATTCATTATTTTTTTAACTTCCCCTTCATAAATCTCTCCAACTACTACATCACGTGTTAGGTCACTAATCATTTTTTCAGCTTTCTGACCACTTATCTGATCATCAGCCATAATATAAACTGTGCCATCATCATCAATATCAATTTTTACTCCGGTTTCATCTATTATTTTATTTATCATCTTTCCACCAGGACCGATAACATAACGTATTTTTTCTGGATCTATTTTCATTGTTGACATCAATGGTGCATATGGTGATAACTCATTTCTTGGTGTCTCAATTACTTCCAGCATTTTATTTAATATATGCATTCTGCCTTTATGAGCCTGTTTTAATGCTCTATTCATAATTTCTTTAGATATTCCCTGTATTTTTATATCCATCTGTAATGCTGTAATACCATTTTTTGTTCCTGCAACTTTAAAAATCCATATCACCATTAAAATCTTCAAGTCCCTGTATATCAGATAATATAGTTACTTTATCTTCTTCTTTCATTAATCCCATAGCTATTCCGGCTACCGGTTCTTTAATAGGAACTCCGGCATCCATTAATGCCAGTGTACTACCACAGATACTTGCCTGAGATGTAGAGCCATTAGATTCCAGCACCTCGGAGACAACTCTGATAGTGTAAGGAAATTCTTCATGATCAGGTATCATCGGTTCTAAAGCTCTTTCACCAAGTGCTCCATGTCCAATTTCTCTTCTTCCTGGTGAACGCAGTGGACTGGTCTCTCCAACACTATATGGCGGAAAATTATAATGATGCATATAACGTTTGGTTTCTTCTTCACCAAGCCCAAATAATATCTGCTCATCAGACATAGCTCCTAATGTAACAATACTCATAACCTGAGTTTGTCCTCTGGTGAATATACCTGAGCCGTGAACCCTCGGCAGTGAATTAACTTCACACCAGATAGGTCTTATCTCATCAGGTGAACGTCCATCTGGTCTCACACTTTCATCTAATATCATTTTCCTTATGATCTCTTTTGTCATCTTATCCAGTATTTTATGAACATTTTTGATTTTTTTATCAAAATCTTCATCATCCTGATACTTTTCTTTAAAATGTTCTATAGCTTCATCTTTAGCGGCATCAGCCTTTGTATTTCTTTCCTGTTTCTCGAAAATTCTCAAAGCTTTGTTAAGATTATCACCTATATAATCTCTAACATCTTTTTCCAGTGCTGAATCAATCTCATCAGCTTCAACCTTGAACTTCTCTTTACCAATTTCCTCTGTGATTTTTACCTGCATAGATACAATTTTCTTAATTTCTGCATGAGCTAGCTCAATAGCATCCAGCATTATCTCTTCAGAAACCTCATTAGCACCAGCCTCAACCATCATAATTGCATCAGCGGTTCCTGCTACAGTTAAATCTAACCTGCTGTTTTCTCTTTCTTCTTCAGTAGGGTTAATTAATAATTCGCCATCTACCAGTCCAACTTTAACACCGGCAAGTGGTCCAGCAAAAGGTATATCTGATATCATCAATGCTGCTGAAGCACCATTCATAGCTACAATATCAGGTTCACAGTCATTATCAACAGATAAGACAGTAGCAATCACCTGAACATCATGTCTAAATCCTTTAGGGAATAATGGTCTCAACGGTCTGTCAATTAAACGCGCTGCCAGTGTGGCTCTATCACGTGGTCTACCTTCTCTCCTGGTAATACTCCCAGGTATTTTACCAATTGCATAAACCCTTTCTTCATAATTAATCATTAAGGGAAAATAACTAATGCCTTCACGCGGCTCAGACATAGTTGCTGTAACTAAAACCCTTGTATCTCCATATTCTACTATAACAGATCCATTAGCCTGTTTGGCCAATTTTCCAGTTTTTATTGACATCTTGTTATTACGCATATCCAGTTCATATGTTTTTTCCATACTAATACCTCCTTTACCTTAATATTATATCCAATTTAAGCAAATCTCATAAAATATGTAATATGAAAGAGCGGACTAGGCCGCTCTTAAAACGATAATACTAACCTCTAATACCCAAGCGGCTTATTAAATCACGGTACCGCTCAATGTCTTTATTTTTTAAATACCTTAATAGCCTTTTTCTTTTACCGACCATTTTTAATAAACCTCTTCTGGAATGATAATCTTTTTTATGGTCTTTCAGATGTTCAGTTAATTGTTCAATTCTGGCACTTAAAAGTGCAATCTGTACTTCTGGAGAACCTGTATCATTCTCTTCTATTTGATAGTCATTAATTATGTTCTGCTTTTCTTCTTTAGTCAGCATAAGTTCACCTCCTTATATTCTAATACACCATAAGCCAAGAAAAACGCTGGAGCAACGCTAAACCTAGCAAACGGCAAAATTAAATCCAATATCAATTGTAACATAAAACAGATTTGGTGTAAAGAATATCCTTTTTAATCTGTTTTACTAACTCTTCAGAACTATTAAAAGTCATTTCTTCTCTAATAAAATCAATTAATTCTATACTTATCTTTTCATTATATATATCTTCTTTATCAAAATTTAAAATATGAACTTCAACAGAATATTTATTGTTAGCAAAGGTCGGATTATAACCAAAGTTAACAAGCCCTCTATAACGAGAACCATTATTGTCTGCCCAGCAGGCATAAACACCACATGGGGGCAACTTATAGTTTGTTTCCAGCTTTAAATTAGCTGTAGGTACTCCTATTTTTCTACCTCGCTTATCTCCATGAATTACAGTACCATTTAATCTATAGTTACGGCCCAGATAATCAGGTATTTTCTTTATCTTACCATTTCCGATCATTTTGCGTATTGCTGTAGAAGATATTCTCTGACCGTTTTTGGTCACACTTTTTACAGCAGTAAACCCGAAACCATATTTCTTTCCATATTTTTTGAAACTAGTTATGTTACCCTTTTCTTGCCTGCCAAATTTAAAATCTTCTCCTACAACTATATGAGAAATATTGATGCGGTCAACTAAATATTTTTTTATAAAATCCTCATAATCTAAACTGGCAAATTCAGCAGTAAATTTTTGCTGTAAATAAAAATTTAAATCCAGTTGACTTATAAATTTTATTTTTTGGCGTGTTGATAGAATACTATCAGGGGCCAGTGCAGGTTTTACTATTTTTAATGGATGTGGGTCAAAAGTATATACACCTACAGCAGTATTATTTTCTCTGGCAATCTTTATTGCAGTTTTTATTACAGTCTGATGTCCTAAATGCAAACCATCAAATGTACCCATAGCTATAACAATCGGGCCAATACTTAGATTATTAAAATGCTTACTTTTTATAACTTCCATATATAATCACCTAATTTACAAAAACCCGTAGAGGTTTACAGATTGTATTTCCTTTCTTATTTACTGTAATTTCATTGATTGAATAAAATTTATTATTTGTATCAAGGACTAATACTTTTTGATTTAGTTCATATTTTTTGATATTATTTTTAATATCTTTTTGTTTTAAATATACTCCATGCCTTGCTTTTTTTTCAGATGATTTTGTAATATTAACAACAGGATAATTTAAAACAGTTTCAGGCTTAATTATATTTTGTTTATCGTTATTTATATTTTCTATAATAACTCCATTTTCAAGTTTAAATGGGCCAGATTTTGTACGAATCAGAAAGGATAAATGAGCACCTGTATTTAAATCTGTGCCAATATCTGATGCTAAAGATCTTATATATGTGCCTTTTGAACAGACAACCCTGAATCGTATACTGGGTAACGTAATACTTAATATATCCATCTGGAATATCTCTATTTGCCTAGGATCTCTTTCTACCTTTTTACCTTTTCGTGCAATTTTATATAGTCTTTTCCCATTATGATGAACGGCAGAATACATTGGAGGTAGTTGTTCTATCTTTCCCTTATATTTTTTGAAGACATTTTTTATATTTTCATCAGTTATATTTTTCCAGTTATCATTTTTCTCAAGTATTTCTCCCTCTGCATCTAAAGTATCTGTAATAATACCAAGTGTCATTTCTGCTATATACTCTTTCTTATTTTCATCTAGATAGGGAATTATTTTTGTAGCCCTTCCTACACAGACAGGCAGCACACCACAGGCAGCAGGATCTAATGTGCCGGTATGGCCTGCCTTTCTGCAGTCTAATTTTTTTCTTGTATATGCTACAACCTGAAATGATGACATTCCTGGTGGTTTTATAACATTTACTACACCAAATAATCTAGACATAATTTTCCACCTTATTTATTACTTTTTTTACAGCTTTATCAAGACTATCGGTAACTATACAACCTGCCGCCCGCTCATGACCACCACCATCAAAATAGGCAGCTATTTTGTTAACAGGACAGTAGTTGTTTGACCTCAGTCCAACTTTTATACTATTATCTTCAGCCTCAATAAATACTATCCCAACTTCTACACCCTTAATATCCCTGGCATAATTAACAAGTCCTGAAGTATTTTTTGAATCTGTATTTGTTTTTTCCAGAAATGATTTTTCGACTTTAAGCCAGGCTATCTTTTTATCGGAACTTAATTCTAAAGTAGATAATACCAGTCCTTTTAGCTTTACAGATTTATAAGAATAACTACCGAAAATACTTTTGATAATTTGATATATCTTTATACCTCTTTTTTCAAAATCAGCCATCATATTAAATATTTTAGCAGTAGTATTTTGATACCGCATTGCACCTGTATCAGCAATAACTGCTGTGGCCAGTGCTGTAGAAATTTTTTTATTTAACCTTTTATGGTCTAATCTAAATAAATCATATAAAATTTCACCGGTTGCTGCTGTTTTAGAATTTATATAATTTATATTACCATATTCTGGATTATCTACATGATGATCAATGTTTATCAAAAAGTGTTCATCTACCAGTTTCTTTCCCTTACCAAGACGTTCTATATCCCCGCTGTCAAGTGCAATATAATTTAGATCAGACCAGTTGAGCTCTGCAGTCTTAAAATTATCAAATAAACTGTAATCATCTGTATCTATTGCAAGATAATCATATTTTTCTTTAGGATGATCATTCAGTAATACTAACGATTTTTTCTGCAGGTAATCTAAATACCATTTTAAAGCAAATAAAGAACCTATGCAGTCACCATCGGGATCGATATGACCCATTAATATAAAATTATCTTTTTCTTTTATTTCTTTATTTATTTGAGCAAGACTGTTCATATTATTCCTTTCTGTCCTTTTTAATTTTATCTATTAGCCTGGAAATATGTGCACCATGTTCAATAGAATCATCATACTTAAATAAAATTTCAGGAGTATGATAGACAGTTATTCTATCTCCAAGGAGTTTTCTAATAAAACCTGTGCCTTTTTTTAATCCTTCCATAGTATCTTCACGTTCTTTATCACTACCATATACACTAACATATACATTGGCATGACGTAAATCTCCAGAAACTTCAACATCTGTAACCGAGACAAAACCTATACGAGGATCTTTAACTTCACGTAATATAATATCACTTACTTCTTCTTTAATTAACTCGGCCAGTCTTTCAGCGCGGTTTTTTCCCATATAAACACACACCCCTACTCAAGTGTTCTTTTTATTTCTTTGAATCTATATACTTCAAGCTCATCACCAATCTTGATGTCATTATAACCTTCTATACCAAGACCGCATTCATAACCTTCTTTAACTTCTCTTACATCATTTTCAAATCTTTTTAATGAACCTATATCTCCCTCATTTATAACTACACCATCACGGATTAAACGAACTTTATAATTTCTGTTAATAATTCCTTCTGTAACATAGAGTCCGGCAACTGTACCTACATTAGGAACTTTAAATGTATCTCTCACTTCAGCTCGCCCTGTAACTTCTTCTTTTAACTCCGGGTCAAGCAGTCCTGCCATTGCATCTCGTAAATCGGTAATTGCTTTATAAATAACTCGATAT
The DNA here is from genome assembly GCA_048623215.1 of Halothermotrichaceae bacterium. Classification (GTDB taxonomy): domain Bacteria; phylum Bacillota; class Halanaerobiia; order Halanaerobiales; family DTU029; genus JBMCBT01. The sequence goes on along the minus strand of JBMCBT010000046.1, from coordinate 2,612 downwards.
AACCTGATATCTACTTTTTCTTTTTCAGCCAGACTGCGAGCATTACCATCTGGTCTGACATTAAAACCAATTATAATAGCATTAGATGCACTTGCCAGATTGACATCAGTTGCATTGATAGCTCCTACCCCGGTATGAATTACATTTACAGTTACCTCTTCTGTACTCTGTTTTAATAATGAATCTCTTAAAGCCTCAATTGAGCCGTGAACATCGGCCTTAATAATAACATTTAATTCTTTGACTTCTCCCTGTTGAATCTGTTCATATAGATCTTCCAGTGATACTTTACTTTCATTCTGTATATCCTGTTGATGTATCTTTTGTTTCCTTTCTGCTGCAACATCTCTTGCCATTCTTTCATCGTCAAGCACCTGAACAAATTCACCAGCACTTGGAACATCAGAAAATCCTAATATTTCCACTGGAGTAGATGGGCCTGCTTTTTCAATTCTATTACCTTTATCATCAATCATTGCCCTGACACGACCTGAAGTAGGCCCGGCCAGTAATGCATCTCCAACATTTATTGTTCCTTTTTTGATCAAAATTGTTGCTACAGGGCCTCTCCCTTTATCAAGTTCAGATTCTACCACAATACCTTCGGCTAATCTATCAGGATTTGCTTTTATTTCTTCCATTTCAGCTACCAATAATACCATTTCCAGCAATTCATCTATATTTTCTTCCTTTAAAGCGGAGATTTCTACACAAATAGTATCTCCACCCCATTCTTCAGGTACAAGTCCATGCTCTGTTAATTGCTGTTTAACTCTATCCGGCTGAGCATTTGGTTTATCAACTTTATTTATAGCAACAACTATTGGTATATCAGCTGCCTGGGCATGATTAATAGCTTCCTCAGTCTGTGGCATAACTCCATCATCAGCAGCTATTACTAATATAGTAATATCTGTAACCTGAGCACCACGTGCTCTCATTGCTGTAAAAGCTTCATGACCGGGAGTATCAATAAAAGTAATTTTCTTATTATTAACATAAACCTGATAAGCACCAATATGCTGTGTAATACCACCGGCTTCACTTTCAGCAACTCTGGCTGACCTGATTACATCCAGCAAAGTTGTTTTTCCGTGGTCTACATGTCCCATTACAGTTACAATAGGTGGCCTTAATTTCAACTGCCCTGGTTTATCAATTATTGCAGGCCCAACTCTATCTTGATTATCTTCTTCAGCCTGTTCTTTTTCCTCTTCAATCTCAATCTCCACACCAAGGTCATCTGCCAGCATCAATAAAGTATCTTCATCCAGTGGATGATTCAAAGTGGCCATCAAACCTAATCCCATTAATTCCTTAATTATTTTATTAGCCGGATAATCAATTTCCTCAGATAATTCCTTAACAGTTATTGGAATAGAAACTGTATAATCTGCTTCCTGCTTTTCAGGTTTTTTGGCTTCAGCTGCTGTCTCTTCCTGTATTTTATCGTCTGCTGTTCTTTCTTCAATTTTATCTTCTGCTGTTTTTTCTATTTTTTCTTCACTCATTTCCTTGTTTTTATTATTTTCTTCATCATACATCCCCTTAATTAGTTCAGCTGTTTCATCTGTAACTGTACTCATATGACTGGAAACATCAATATCAAGATCATGTAAAATATTAATAAGTTCCTTACTCTCAATATCAAGTTCTTTAGCAAGTTTGTATACTCTAATCTTTCCCATAAACTAACACCTCCAAAAGTTAGTCACTCATTGTATCAATCTCCTCCATTGAATTATCATTAATTTCCTTAATTTTTTTAATCACATCCTAAATATTAGTATCTTATATATTCAGTAAACCTTTATTACTCTTTTTTCTCATCTTCTTCAACTTCTTTATCTTCTTCATTATTTTCATGGTCTATATCTACTTCATCATTTCCTTCACTTTTGTTTGTATTATCATCTTCCTTATCAGCATCTACAGCTATATTATTATTGTCAGTATCATCTACTTCATCATCATTATCTGTAATATTTTCTGCTTTGTCATTTACTTCTTCTTTGTTTTCATCTTCCAGCTCTTTTTCATAATCTGATTTATTTTTAATATCTACTTTCCAGCCTGTCAATTTTGCAGCTAATCTTGCATTTTGTCCAGCTTTACCAATTGCCAATGATAGTTGAAAGTCCGGCACTATAACTTCTGCAACTTTTTCATCTTCATTAACAATTACTTTAACTACTTCAGCAGGATTTAAAGCATTAGCTACTAATACTCCTGGATCCTCATTCCATTCAATAATATCTATTTTTTCTCCATTTAACTGGTCAACAATAGCCTGAACTCTCATCCCTTTTGGGCCAACACAGGCTCCAACAGGATCTACATCTTCATCAAGAGTAGATACCGCGATTTTAGATCTATTTCCTGCTTCACGGGCAACACTTCTTATCTCTACAATACCATCAAATATCTCAGGTACCTCCAATTCAAATAATCTTTTTAATAATCCCGGGTGGGTTCTGGAAACAAGTATTTTCGGCCCTTTTGTATCAGCACTTACTTCTACAACATAAAGTTTTATTCTACTTCCCATTTCATAAACTTCACCAGGCATCTGTTCTGAAGGTGGAAGCAGTGCCTCGGTTTTACCAAGATCG
>JBMCBT010000045.1:0-14436 GCA_048623215.1 Halothermotrichaceae bacterium | reverse complement strand
AACGAAATGTTAATGCAACTGGGTATAATTCAGAAAAACATAGTCTGGCTTGTTGGTAATAGAAGTATGTGGGCAGTTATAATTGCTGCTATCTGGAAAGGGTGGCCTTTTGGCACTTTGATTTTTTTGGCCGGTCTACAGAGTGTACCAGCTGATTTATATGATGCTGCAAAGATTGATGGTGCCAATATCTGGCAGAGATTTAAGTACATAACCTGGGCTTATATCAAGCCGGTACTTGGTACATTAACTATTTTGAATATTTTATGGAATTTTAATGCATTTAATCAATTTCGGGTTATGTTTGGAGAAGTACAAGGTAAGAGTACTGAAGTTCCCGCTACATTAATTCAGAGACAGGCTTTTTCACACTTTAAATATGGGATGGGTTCAGCCCTATCTGTCATCTGGATGTTAATTTTGGTGGTTATAACAATAGTATATCTGTATTTCTTCAGGATAAGGTCAAAGGATTAGAGGGGTGAAATTATAAATGAATAAAATGAGTAGTATACAAAAATTCTTTTTTTCATTAGCTATTATTCTAATTTTAGTAATTGTGTTAGCTCCCTATATGTGGATGATATCCAGTTCTTTTAAAAGGGATTTAGAAATACAGAGTAGTGATCCAAGTTGGATACCAAAAGAATTTACATTAGAAAATTATGTAAAAATGAACAAAGTTGTTAGTATAGCAAGATATTTTAAAAACAGTGTAATTATTAGTAGTGGTTCTATGGTACTTGCTATTACATTAAGTTTGTTGGCAGCATATGGGATATCAAGGTTTAGCTTTAAAGGGCGAGAATTTTATTCGCTATTATTGTTTTCAACACAGATGCTGCCTGGTGTAATGTTTTTGATTCCCTATTTCCTTATATTTAATTATGTCAAAAAAATCACTGGATTTCCTATGGTAGATACTCATCATGGTCTAATTTTAACATATACACAGTTTGCTTTACCATTTTCCATATTGATGTTGAGAAATTATCTGGATTCAGTACCTACTGAAATAGATGAACAGGCTATGATTGACGGCTGTAGTAGAGTAGGAGCTTTGTTTAGGGTAATAATACCTTTGGCAAAACCGGGTATTGCTGCAGTTGGTATTTATGCCTTTATTATGGGTTGGAATGAGATTTTATTTGCTCAGAGTTTAACAAGCAACAGAACTGCAACTATAGCACTGGGTTTGTTAAAATATTTAACAAGAGATTCATCAGCCTGGGGTTCTATGATGGCAGCCTGTTTTGTTTCCTCAATCCCTATAATTTTTCTCTTTACTGTTTTCCAGAAGCATATTGTTAAAGGTCTTGTCTCTGGTTATGGTAAATAAAAGTCGTCAAAAGGTTAAGCCTGCTATTTTATTGGCTTTACATAAATGCTTAAAAGGAGGTGGTCTTTTAAGTAATAGTTTTTACAAAGGTATTGTTGGGTTGGTCTGATTTGTTTTTCTAACAAAAAAAGGAGGTTTTAAGTAGTGAAAAAGCTTGTTATATTTGTTTCTCTTGTTACAATGTTGGTTGTGGCTTCTTTAGGTGCTCTGGCTGTTGAGATTACTTTCTGGGCAATGCCTAATGCTCCTTCCGAGGCTCATTATGATTGGATGGAAGAAAAGGCTGCAGAATTTGAAGCAGAAACTGGTATTAAAGTAAACTTTGAAGAAACAGCTTGGGATATGCAGGATATTAATAATGCTATCGCAACTGGTGAAGGTGCTGAGGTATTCCAGGTAGGTACTACCCAGAATGCTCAATATGCTGCTACAGAACAATTAGTTGACTTAAATATTGAAGATTTTGGTGGGGCTGACAGCTTTGCTGAGGCTAGTTTAGCTTCAACTAAATATAATGGTGAATACTATGGTGTTCCATGGTTTGCTGAAACAAGATGTCTATATTATAATAAAGATATGTTTGAGCAAGCTGGCGCAGAAGTGCCAGAAACATGGACAGAACTAAAAGCTGAAGGTCAAAAAATAGTTGACGAGTTAGGCGAAGGTACTGCTGTAGCTATCGCTGGTACAGCTGCATGGGATTTACAGCATAACTTCTCATATCTACTATGGTCAAATGGTGGAGATTGGTTAAATGATGAAAACACAAAAGCTGTATTTAATGATGAAGCTGGTTATGAAGCTATGGAGTATTATGTAAGTCTTGTTGATGATGGCCTTGCCAGTGAAGCATGTGCTGAATATAATCAGCCTCAGGCAGATGCTGCCTTTATTAATGGTGAAGCTGCAATGGGTATTTTAACTCCTAACCAGGTTTCTCATATTGCAGATGAAAACCCAGAATTGAATTATGGTGTTGCAGAACCACCTGCAGGTCCTGAAGGTAGAGCTTCATTTGCTGGTGGTAGTAACTTAGTTATAAGAAGTAATACCAGTCAGATGAAAATTGAAGCTGCTAAAGCATGGGTTCAATTCTTAATTCAAAAAGGTAATGCTATGGAATATGCTAAAGATTTAACCAAATTCTTACCAGCTACAAAAGAAGCTTTAAATGATCCATATTATGATGATGGTGTAATGGCTACCTTTAAGAAAACATTAGGTTATGCTACTGCATATCCATCTATTCCTGAATGGGGTCAAATAGAGGTTGCTTATAGAACATATGCTGGTAATGTTCTAACTGACTATATTAATGGTGACTATGATGAAGATACTGCTGAAGAATATATGGACCAAGCTGCTGATGAAATTAATTCTTCTATTCTAGATTAAGCAGCAAATACCATTAAAAATGGGGAAGGGTTCTCCCTTCCCCTTTTATTTTGATAGCAGGCTTATATATTTTATAAATAAATTGTGCTAAAACTTTAAAAAAATATATTTTTATGAGGTGATATTTCTTATGTATAAGAAAGGTCTCTTTTTTTTATCAATTTTAATGTTATTGGTACTTTCTTTTAGTTCTCTGGCTGAAGAATTTCCAATTTATTTTAAATCAAATCCTGAGATAAACATTGATGGAAATTTAGATGATTGGCCTTTTACAGTTCCATGTGTTTTAGCAAGTGATACCCAAATAACTGAAGGAGAACGAAAATCATTTGAAGATTTTAATGGAATAATAAAAAGTTTTTTTGATAGTAATAATATTTATATATCTGGAATAATAGAAGATTCAACTCCTTTATTAAACAATTTTGCAGGTAATGAAATTTATCAGGGAGATTGTCTGGAAGCATATATTGGATTTCATGACGAAAAACATCGTGAGTATGAAAATGATTATCAGTTTGGTATTTCATTAACTTCCGATGAAGTAGAAACCTGGCACTGGACAAAAGGTAAAGAATTAGAAGGTTATAATGTTGAAATATTACAGACAGACAATGGCTATCAGTTTGAAGCAAAAATACCATTAACCAATTTTGATGTTGAATCTGTAAAACCAGGTCAGAAAGTATGGTTTGATTTTGGTCTGGATAATGGTGAAGGTAAAGATACCCGTGCTGTACAATTGGTTGCTTTTGGTGATGGAAGCGGCTGGCAGACACCTGAAGTCTGGAAAAAAGCATATATAACCGATAATAAAGAAGTATTTGCTAAGCCATATATTATTACACCACCTGCCTTTGAGACTAAAAAATATCATAGGATTTATGTCTGGTATCAGGGAGAATTTTTAAATAATCTTGATGATTTTGAAGAAAAGTTTGAAGACGATAGCAGACCTGGATATGGATTTTCACCTGTCAGAGAAGGTGTTGTAAAAGTCTCAGATAAAGTAGATAATTATCAAATTGATAAAGCCTTTAATGTGGAAAAAACTCAGGAATTCTCAAAAATTACAATGCCTGTTAGAGATATTAAAGTAAATCAGGTAGGTTATTTAACTGATGAGAATAAATATTTTATCCTGACAGATAATGAAGATAAATTGACTGAAAGAAAATTTACTATTATTACTCCATTAATGAATGAAGAAGTATATAAAGGTGAATTAATTGGTCCAATTAAAGACCCAACAACAGGAGATGTACTTTATTATGGTGGGTTTAATGATTTGGAAAAACCTGGCATGTATAAAATACAGGTTGCTGGCTTTGATGATTCGTATGTTTTTACTATTGATAATAACAAATATAGTAATTTATTTTATAAAACAATGAGATCTTATTATTTACAGAGATGTGGTATAGAGATTAAAGATGATATTTCTGATGTAAGTCATGAGGCCTGTCATATAGATGACGGTTATTTAAAAACTAGTCCTGATATTTATAAAGATGTTACAGGAGGCTGGCATGATGCTGGTGACTATGGTAAGTATATACCTCCTGCAGGTGTGACAGTGGCTCAATTGTCTTTAATGTATCAATTTGCCGGTAATAATCTATCTGAGATAAACCTGGATATACCAGAATCCGCGAATGATACAGCTGATGTACTTGATGAGTTAAAATATGAATTGGATTGGATGTTAAAGATGCAGGATGAAGATGGGGGAGTTTATCATAAAGTTACTCCACCAAATTTCTCTGGTATTGTTACTCCAGATAATGATAATAAAAAACGACTAATATATGAAAAAGGTACTGCTGATACAGCTATTTTTGCAGGTGCTGTAGCCCTGGCTGCAGATGTATTTGCCGACATTGACAGCAGTTATGCGGAAAGATTAGAAGAAGCCGCGGTTAATGCTGGTGAATTTTTACAACAGCAAAATCAGATATTGTGGCCTTCCAACGATAATACCGGTGCTTATAAAACAAGTACAGTCTCAGATGAAGAGTTTTGGTGTTATGCACAGCTTTATAATTTAACAGGACAGGACAAATATCAAGAATTAGCATCTGATTATGTCGATACCGTTAAAAATATTGAACCAATAAGCTGGGATGACACCTCAGCACTGGCAGTGTATGCACTGCTTGATTCTAATAATTTAAGTGAGAATCTTAGAAGTAAGTTACTGGATAGGATGAAAAAACATGCTGATAAAGTTGTATCCAGTACTAATAATAATGGATATCCTGTTGCATTAGAAAAGTCTGATTATTACTGGGCCTCAAACAAGGTAACACTTGCATATGGTTTAAATCTTGTTCTGGCTAATCAATTTATACCTGATAGCAATTATATTGATGCTGCGCGTAAACAATTAGATTATGTACTGGGAATGAATGCTCTTAGCAAGTCATATCTGACTGATATAGGAACAGATAGAGTCAGGTATCCACACCACAGAATCATAATGGCTACTGATGAAATAGTACCTGGATTACTGGTCGGTGGTCCTAATAATAATGCTGAAGATGGTTTATATGATAAAAATATGAATCAAAAAGGATATATTGATGACCAGGATGCTTACTCCTGTAATGAATATGCTATTGATTATAATGCACCATTTGTATTCCTAACAGCATATTTTATGTCTAATCAATAAAACATTCTAACAATGTATCTATTAAGGAGGTAATAATAAATGCGTTACGGCTTTTTTGATAAAAACAAACGAGAGTATATTGTAACAAACCCATATACCCCTACTCCCTGGATAAATTATCTGGGGGGAGGAAATTATGGTGGGATTATTTCACATACAGGTGGTGGTTATAGTTTTGATGGTGACCCGCGCTATAAACGTGTTTTACGCTATAGGTATAACAGTATACCGGAAGATCAGCCTGGTCGCTATATATATGTACGTGATAATCAGAGTAAAGAGTACTGGTCTGCTACCTGGCAGCCTGTAAAAGATGATTATGACTTTTATGTATGCCGTCACGGACTGGGTTATACAGAAATAGAACATGAAATACATAATATTGTAACAAAAGTAAAGTATTTTGTACCTGGAAATGAATCTATGGAAATCTGGTGGCTAAAGGTTAAAAACAAAGATGATAAAGAAAGAGATTTGAGTCTGTTTAGTTATGCTGAGTTCTCATTTTTCGATGCAGTTAAAGATCAGCAGAATGTAGATTGGACACAGCAAATTCAACAGGGTGATTTTGATGATAATACTATTTACTGGAATGCATTTATGAAATACTGGGACTTTATATATATGACAAGTAGTGCAGAAGTGGATACTTTTGAAACATCTAGAGAAAAATTTATTGGAAAATATCGTGATTTATCCAATCCAGCAGCTGTTGAACAGGGTTACTGTGAAAATACCGAAGCCCGCAGAGGAAACGGTGTAGGTGTTTTAAATCATAATATTACTTTAAAACCGGGAGAGGAAAAAGATATAATTTATATTTTGGGAACAACACCGGATAAAAGCAAATTAAATAATTCTATTAAAAAGTATTTTAATGTTGAAAAGGTTAAAAAAGAACTGGATAATCTAAATGATTACTGGAATGATTATTTAAGTAAATGTCAGGTAGAAACACCTGATGAAGAGATGAATTTAATGTTAAACACATGGAACCAGTATCAATGTAAGACAACATTTAACTGGTCTCGCTTTATTTCACTATACCAACTGGGTATAAATCGGGGTATGGGTTTTAGAGATAGTGCTCAGGACACTCTGGGGGTAATGCATTCAATTCCTGAAGAAGGTAAGGAGCTTATAATAAAATTACTAAAATGTCAGCGGATTGAGGGTAATGCCTATCACTTATATTACCCACTTACCGGTGAGGGAGATATTGGTGAAGCTGGAGAAGACGGTAGTGTCGATTGGTATTCTGATGACCATCTCTGGATAATTTTATCAATTGCTGCTTATTTAAAAGAAACAGGTGATAAAGAATTTTTAGAAGAAGTAATTCCATATGCTGAAGATAAAGGAGAAGCCAGTGTGCTTGAACATATGTGTATGGCACTGGAATTTACAGAAAGTCATAAGGGAGAACACAATATGCCCCTGGCAGGATTTGCTGACTGGAATGATACTGTTAATCTGGATAGAGGTAAAGGTACTGCAGAGTCTGTCTGGACTGGCCTGCTTTATTCCTATGCTTTAAAAGAAATGATTGATTTACTAGAATATTTAGGTGAAAAGGAATTAAAGGAAAAATATGAAAAATATTATCAAAAGCAAAAAGAGGCTGTTAATCAAGAAGCCTGGGATGGAGAATGGTATATCAGGGCATATGATGATGAAGGCAACCCTTTAGGTTCTAAAGAATGTGAATCTGGTAAAATATTTTTAAATGCACAGTCCTGGTCAATCATGGCTGGGATTGCTGATGATGACCGACGCAAACAGGTTCTGAAAAATGTTAAAAAATATTTAAATACCAAATATGGTGTTGTTCTGGTATATCCTGCTTATGATGAATATGATGAAACTAAAGGTGGTATTACAACTTATCCGCCTGGAGCTAAAGAAAATGGGGGTATATTTTTACATACCAATCCCTGGATAATGATTGCCGAAACAATAGCTGGCAACGGAGATGAAGCCTATAAGTACTACCGTCAGGTATTGCCTCCTACCCGTAACCAAATTGCAGATAAATATGAAGTAGAACCATATGTTTACTGCCAGAATATATTGGGAAAAGAGCATCCTCAGTTTGGACTGGGAAGAAATTCATGGTTAACCGGAACAGCTGCCTGGATGTATAGAGCATCTGTTTATTACATACTAGGTATTAGACCAGCATATGATGGTTTAGTTATTGACCCAGTTGTTCCTGAAAAATGGGATGGTTTTAAGGTAACACGTAAAATAAGAGATAAAAAGCTTAATATTGAGTGTATAAAAAGTGATGAAAAATATATTAAGGTTAATGGTGAAAAAATTGAAGCCTCTACAAAAATTAAATACGATATACTTGAAAAAGAAAATAATGAGGTAAAAGTATACTACTAATAAAATCTGGAGATATGAAAGGAGAATGAATAGATGAAGTTTGGTCATTTTGATGATAATGCTAAGGAATATGTAATTGATAGACCTGATACACCTTATCCCTGGATTAATTACCTGGGATCAAAGGCATATTTTTCACTATTATCTAATACAGGTGGAGGATATAGTTTTTATAAGGATGCTAGTAAAAGACGGATAACCAGGTACAGATATAATAATGTACCGACAGATTCAGGAGGTAAATATTATTATATATATGAAAATGGGGATTATTGGTCTCCTACCTGGGCACCGGTCAGAGAAGATCTTGATTTTTATGAGTGCCGTCACGGTATGGGATATTCTAAAATTACTGGTCAAAAAAATGAAATCAGGTCTGAAATACTTTATTTTGTTCCAAAAGATGCTGATTGTGAACTACACTATATTAAAATAAAAAACAATAGTAAACGCAAAAGAAAATTGAAGCTATTTTCATTTGTGGAGTTTTGTTTGTGGAATGCTCTTGATGATATGACAAATTTTCAGCGTAATTATAATACAGGTGAAGTGGAAATAGAGGACTCGACAATTTATCACAAAACTGAATATAGAGAACGTAGAGACCATTATGCTTTTTATACAGTAAATAAGGATATTGATGGTTTTGATACAGATAGGGAATCTTTTATAGGTTTATATAATGGATTTGATGAGCCCAATGTGGTAAAAAATGGACAATCTACTAATTCTGTTGCAGGTGGTTGGTCTCCGATTGGCTCACATTGTTTAGCAGTAACATTGGAACCTGGTGAAGAAAAAAGTTTTGTCTTTCAATTAGGCTATATCGAAAATAAAGATGTAGATAAATAGGAAGAGACAGGTATAATTAATAAAGAAAAAGCACATAAATTAATGAAAAAGTTCGATACTGCTAAAAAAGTAGAGGCTGCTTATCAAGAACTTAAAGAATATTGGAATAAATTGCTTTCAAGTCTTGCAATAAACTCCAGTGATAAAAAATTAGATCGTATGGTTAACATTTGGAACCAATACCAATGTATGGTTACTTATAATTTGTCCCGTAGTGCTTCATATTTTGAGTCAGGTATTAGCCGCGGTATGGGTTTTAGAGATTCAAATCAGGATTTACTGGGTATAGTTCATATGATTCCTGAGAGGGCCAGAGAAAGAATTCTGGATTTAGCTGCCACTCAATTTGAAGATGGAAGTGCCTATCATCAATATCAACCTCTTACTAAAGAAGGAAATGATGATATAGGCAGTGGTTTTAATGATGATCCATTATGGTTAATATTTGGTACAACTGCATATATAAAAGAATCAGGTGATTATAGTATACTGGAGGAAGAAGTTCCTTTCAATAATGGGAAAAAGGCCACTTTATTTGACCACCTTAAGGCTTCATTTATGCATGTAATTAACAATCTTGGACCACACGGACTGCCGTTAATAGGACATGCTGACTGGAATGACTGTCTGAACTTAAGTTGTTTTTCAGAAAATCCAGGGGAGTCTTTCCAGATATTAAGTAATAAAGATGATAGTCAGGCTGAATCAGTAATGATTGCCGGTATGTTTACAACCTGTGGTCCCGATTTTGTAGAACTATGTAGACATAAAGGAAAAGAAAAATTAGCACTTGAAGCTGAAAAATATTTAGCTCAAATGCATAAAGCCATTGAAGAACATGGTAAAGATGATGAATGGTTCTTACGTGCTTATGATTATTATGGAGATAAAGTAGGTAGTAAAGAAAATGAATCAGGCCAGATATTTATTGAACCTCAGGGATTCTGTATTATGGGTGGTTCAGGGCTGGATAATGGTTTTGCTGAACAAACACTGGATTCTGTAAATGAAAGATTAGACACAGAATATGGATTAACTTTACTGGATCCCACTTATAACAAGTATCATCTTGAGCTGGGAGAAATCACATCATATCCTCCTGGCTATAAAGAAAATGGCGGTATATTCTGTCATAATAATCCCTGGGTTATGATAGCAGAAACTATAGTTGGTAATGGAGATAGAGCCTTTGAATATTATTGTAAAATAGCCCCTGCTTATCTTGAAGATATAAGTGACTTGCATCGGACAGAGCCATATGTATATGCTCAAATGATAGCTGGTAGTGATGCAGATAAACATGGTGAAGCTAAAAACTCATGGTTAACCGGAACTGCTGCCTGGAACTTTGTAGCTATTACACAGTGGATACTTGGTATTCGAGCAGAATTTGATGGTTTAAGAATTGACCCCTGTATTCCTCACTCCTGGGATGGATTTGATGTACAGAAAAAATTCAGAGGAGATATTTATAACATCGAAATAACAAATCCAAATAATGTAAACAAAGGTATTAGAAAAGTAATTGTTGATGGTAATGAATATGATAGCAATCTAATTAAGCCTTTTAACGATAGTAAGGAACATAAGATAAAGATTATTATGGGGTAATAAAAAACAATAAGTAATTAATAATATCTAAAAAAGACTCCTGCTCAGCAGGAGTCTTTTTTAGTAAATTAAAAATAACTTTGAAACAAAACAAATAGTTTTATTAAAATTTATTCTATTAATTATATTGCGAGATATATGGTCAGTTCAAATAGCAAAGGGAAAACAAATAATCAATAAAAAGGAAAAATAATGAAAAAAAGAAGGAGTATGAAAAAAATGCAAGAATATATATATTAACAATATTTTAACAGGGAGTTAGTAATAATGAAATTTATAAAACGGGATCAATTATATTTACTTATTTTTGTTATTATAATTTTTTTAGTAGGTGCTGGTTTATTGTTTTGGCAGAAGTTAAATACAAATGTAGTAATTTCAGGTAGTGTTAAACAACCAGCTGTAAAAAATAATTCTACAGTAAAAGTAACCCCTGTAAACAAAAATGAAAAAGAAGAAGAGGCTAAAAAGGATAAAGCAAAAATAATAGTTCATGTTGCCGGCGAGGTAAAAAATACCGGGGTTTATACTTTAAAAGGTGATGTAAGGGTTATTGATGCAGTAAAAGCAGCTGGAGGCAAAACTAAAAAAGCAGACCTGGATAAAATAAATCTTGCTGCTAATATTAGTGATGGTCAAAAAATATATATTCCATCACATAATGAAAAAAGTGAAAACATAAATTTAACTGGTAACAGCTACAGTCAAAATAATGATTTTTCAAATAAAATAAATATAAATACTGCCGGAATTGATAGATTAACAGAATTAACTGGGATTGGTTCAACTAAAGCCAAAAGTATTCTGGATTATAGAAATAAAAATGGTGAATTTACTGATATAACAGATTTACTGGAAGTAAACGGTATAGGTGAAAAAACACTGGAAAGTGTTAAAAATGATATAATAGTGATAAAAAAATGAAAAGACCATGTTTAACTGTCTGTTTATTTTATATAATAGGAATTATAGTTGGTTATTATTTTTCACTTTTTTATTTTTTTGTAATTATTCTGTTATTGAGTTTGTTATATTTATGTACAATAAGAAATCAGAAATTATTTTTGGTCTTTACAATTATATTTGTAATTGGTTATCTTATTATGTATATTCAGGAAATAAAATATAATAGTAATTATTCTACAGCTTACTATAATGGGCAAAAAGAAATTGTTCAGGGTATAGTTGAAGAAAAACTTGAGTTTTTAAACGGAAATAAGATTTATTTAAGACCATATAGTATTGGAAAAAACCGGGTAAAATATGGTTTAATCCAGTTAGATAAGCGTTATCTATCAGAAAAGATATATAATGGAGATATTATAAAAATAAAATTGGATTTAAGAGAACCAGAAAAACAGCAAAATCCCGGTGGATTTTCTCAGTATTTATATTTAAAGAAGAAAGGTATTTATAGTATAGGGTATGTCAAAAGTGATATTAAGAAAAAGGATCATCTAGATAATATATTTATTGATAATTTAATAATGATAAAAAAAAGATTTATAAAAGAACTGAATAAAACTATGGACGAGCCATATAATCAAATAGCTGTGTCCCTTCTTCTGGGAGAAAGAGATGAAGTTCCAGACTGCTGGTATAAAAACTTTACCAATTCAGGTATAAATCATCTGCTGGCTATATCAGGATTACATGTTGGTTTTATTGTATTAGTGTTAATGGAAATATTAAACTATCTTCATTTACCAGCAGCAATTAAAAATATTATTATTACTTTTTTTATTATTATTTATATTTTTATAACCGGATTTAGACCTTCTGTATTTCGAGCAGGTTTGCTGGCTGCTGCAGTAATCTGGGCACCTTATTTTAGTAGAAATACTGACATATTAAATATTTTAGGTTTTACAGCAATTTTAAATTTATTTATAAATCCCTATCAATTATTTATGGTTGGTTTTCAACTAACATATATTGTTTTAATTATGATAGTTATCTGGTATGATATAATATACAGTTATTTAAAATCCAGGTATAAACCGTGTAAATCATTACAGTCTGCACTGGTTGTCTCAATAGCAGCTCAGGTGGGGTCAGCACCTATTACTACTTATTATTTTAATATTTTTACTCCTGTTGGTATACTGACAAACCTCTGGGCTATTCCCCTGACAGGTGTAATTATAACCTGTTGTATGTTTAGCCTTTTCTTAGGTTTGATTCATCCTGTGTTTGCTGTCATTATAAATAAATTTAATATGGTCTTATTATTTTTATTAAATAAAGGTTCTTCTTTTATGTCAGACATTCCACTGGGTCATATGGAGATAGCAGGAAATGTTTTTAGTTGTGTATTAATTTTAATTTTATTAATTGTAATTCCTTATCTGATCAGCAAAAAAGTCATACCAATCTATAAAAATAAAGTTAATAAAGTTTTATTTTATTTATTAATAATAATATTACTGATTTTATCTGGTAATATCTTTTATAAAATATTTAATCAAAAGCTGGTGGTAACATTTTTATCAGTGGGACAGGGAGACAGTATTGTTATAAAGCTTCCAGATAGACGACATTTATTAATTGATGGTGGAGGTAAAATTGGTAAAAGTTCTTCACATGGTGAACAAACTATATTACCTTATTTACAAAAAAAAGGTATTAAAACAATAGATATGGTTTTTGTGACTCATTTTGATACAGATCATGCATTGGGTGTAATTGATGTTTTAAAAAATAGAAAGGTTAATCTACTGGTAGTACCGATTCATTTTGATGATAACAGCCTTTCACGTAAGCTTTTTAAAGTCGCGTTAGAAAGAAAGATACCTGTTGTAAAGACAAAAATCGGTGACAGCTTTCAATTAGGTGAAGTTAATCTAGAAGTCTATAATCCACCGGCAAATAAATGTTTTATTTCTCGTAATGAGAATTCTATTGTAATGGAATTAATTTATAAGAAGTTTCAAATATTACTTACAGGTGACTTGGGTTATGCCGGAGAAAAAAATATGTTAAAAACGGTATCCAGTTCTGTGTTAAAAACTGTAATTCTTAAACTTGGGCATCACGGCAGCGGAGGTTCATCATCTTCTGATTTTTTAAAAAAAGTTCTACCAAAAGAAGCTATTATTTCAGTAGGGGAGAATAACTATGGCCACCCTGAAAATCTTGTTTTAGAAAGACTGAAAGACCTTAATATCAGATGCTGGAGAACAGATCAGCAGGGTGCTGTTATTATTAAAACAGATGGTTATCGCTATCAAATAAAAGGATATTTAAACAAATCATATTAATAATATAATTTGTATATATAAAAGCATATAAAATGAGCGGAAAAATTCCCGCTCATTTTTATTGTTTGTCATATTATAATTAATTTTAAATTATTATTCCAGAGATATTTAAGTTTTTACTATCTTTGTCCTGCCAGAGAATTTTCATAAGCTTCCACCATTTTTCTTACCATGTGACCTCCCAGAGCACCTGTATCACGGGTTGTCATTTCACCATAATAACCACTTTGAGGAATTTGAATACCCAGTTCCTGGGCAACTTCATACTTGAAGTTTTCCATTGCTTGAGCTGCTAAAGGATTAACCAGAGTATTACTCCTTTGTCCTGTACTTGCCATTTTGTCACCTCCCAATTGTAGTCTAAATTTAGAATATGTAAAAATAATAGATACTATACTAACATATACTGGCAGTATAGAAATTACCTAAGAGGCTATAATTTATAAGTCAAAGTATATTAACTATAAAAGAAAGGGTTAAGCGAAATTTATTAATAAAACTCCACCTAACCCTATTTATATTATCTACCTGTCAGTATTTTTAACCATATTATCTTCAGCCATTTTTACCATCTTTTTTACCATGTTTCCACCAATTTTTCCTACTTCTCTGGTGGTCATATTTCCCCAACCCTTTTTATTTACCTTATCGATAAGACCTAATTCATCAGTTACCTCATACTGTAAATTATCCATAGCTTTTCTGGCTAAAGGGTTTAATATCTGGTTATTTTTACTCAAGCTAACACCTCCTGACAAGTAGTTCATTTATATTAATTTGCAGTTAGTGGTTAAATTATGTTAAGATATTTATGGAAATATAAAGAAAGGAAGTAATGTAATATGGCTGATGTAAAAAGTATTTTAAATAAAACAAAAGATAAGTTAGATTATATCTATTTAATTCATGCCTGG
>JBMCBT010000044.1:0-14522 GCA_048623215.1 Halothermotrichaceae bacterium | reverse complement strand
GGTGGAGCTGAAGACCTTAAGGTATGACCGTAAAGAACTTTTCGCTCATTTATACCTCTCGCCCGGGCAGACATAATATAATCTTCCTGTAGTGTTCCCAGAACAATATTTCTTGTTAAATATGCTCCACCCCAGGCTCTAATTAACACCAGTGTCAGCACCGGTAATGTCATATGATAGAGCATGTCCAAATAGTAAGCAAAAAAACCATCTGGTGGTGGTGTTGAATGAATCCCTCCTGACGGAAAAATAGGAATAATATATACTAATAACATAATTAATATCATACCAAGCCACCAGGAAGGCATTCCATAGACTAGCATCGTCAATATTGTTGTAGACTGATCCAATTTGCCGCCTGCTTTCTGTGCCTTTTTAAGACCCAGAAAAACACTTATTAGTACATTAATAAAAGCAGCTACAGTAAAAAGCAGAGCTGTCCGCGGAACTTTTTCCATCACTATGGTAAAAACATCTCTTTCTCCAGATGAAGATTTAATATGTGTTGATTTACCAAAATTAAATGTTATAGTATTAAAAGCTCTCCAGAAAGTTCTGTTAATAAAAGGCTCATCCAGATGATACATATTATATAATTCCTGTTTTCTGTCAGATTTCATTTCAGTAACCTCTTCACTGGAAAGTCCTGAAAGATCTTTTGCCATGAATTCACCCTGTATTCTTTCGGCTATCTGGCTTTTAAGAGTGGTCTCCATTTCTGTATTTAATAAAGCTGAAAGGGCAAAAATAATTATCATAAAGGTTATAACTGCATATAAAATTCTTTTTACAATATAGCGTCCATACAAAACAATCACCTCTAATTTAATAAATGATAAAATAACCATGCCCCCCACCAGAGGGGGCATGTATTATTTAAGCTGCATTATATACTTTTATATCTTTTTATTTTTAATTAATAACTACTGTAGTGGATACTGTTGATGGTATAGCGTTTTCTGCAGTAGCAACTGCCATTAACTTATAGGAGCCAGATTCCAGCTCAGCAGTAATTTCTGCTGGAATTTCGCCAAAGAACACACCAGGAACAGCAGCTTCAGCCTGGAATTCATACTCTTTATCTCCAGCCAGCAAGGTCAGAGTAACATTACCTTCTTCAGCTAAAGTACCATCTTTCTCAGGATAGACAATACCTGTTACATAAATATCAACAGGTACTTTTTCACCCTTATCAACCATTACTGGAGCATCTAATTCATCTACAACCAATCTTTCTGATTCAAATTGTTCCATCCAGTGACCAGGCTCAAATGGATATGATTCATCTCTAAAGGCTGTTAACTCAGCAAAATTAGTTTCTGAGTCATATTCACTCAGATAGAAAGGACCATTACTGATATAACCGTGGTCATATTTATTAATGAAATCTAGTGCAGCCTGGTATCTTTCGATACATTCTTCAGCTGATACATAATCTTCAATAGAGACCGGTACATGTTGCTCATCAATCATTTTCTGTAGTTCTGCCTTCAGATCTTTTACATGTGAAGGAGTCAACAGGTCGACTTCCTCTGTTCCTTCTTTACCCTGAGAGAAAGAATATTTTTTGCCTGAATCAGAACCTTCGGCAACCATTCTGGCCAGTGCTTCATTAATTTCCCAACTAACACCTGCATAATGTCCAGAAGCAGTTACAGTAAAATATGGTGCTCCCTGAGCAAATGCTCTCTTAGGGTCAGCAGGAAAATTGTAATCGAAATAATTAATAGCTCTATCATTTTCAATATCATAAATAGTACCAACACCTATATCAAGTGCATTCATATAGTCAGCATAACTCCTATCATAATATGGGTCATTATCAGAGTCTTTAGAAGACCATTCTTCAATAAAGGCATCAGCATACATAAAGTCTACAACACTCATAGGAATACCATGGTGGTAATTGCTCATACGATAATCATAAACACCTTTAGTATAGGATGTTTTTCCTGACCCAACTTCAACCCATTCTTCTTCTACAGGATCATATTTAATAGCATCAGCAGGAACTTCAATATTACCTACTACTTCACCATCTTCATTCCTGGAAACATCAGTATAGCTTTCGTCCATGTCAGCAACTGCCCTCAGCCAGGTTGTTTCAGCAGTAGAGCGGCTTTCAAAAGACGAATTATCATATAATGGACCGGCCATATAATTAATATAGGTGTCATCAAAACCACCAGTACCGACCGGATCCCAGGCACTCATGAACAGGCTGCCCTGTGATGAAAGTTCAGTAATATTTAGAACATCATCCTTTGTATCAGCAGTTACAACTGAATATTTAGCAGGGCCATCACCTAAACCATAGGCAAACCTATCTTCCAAACGGTCTTTATTGGCCAGATAATTTGCCTCTGAGTAAGCAATATATATCCTCTGGGATTCCTCCAGACCCATTTCCAGAGACTGTAAAGCATAATCCCAGTATTCTTCTTCAGTAACAAAATTACCGGAATATGCTTTTTCAGATATCTGATCAAGTTCTTCATTTTTAAATACCCAGCCGTCAGCCATTGCTCCGGCAGTAAAGCCACCCCAGGAAGCATACATCTGACCAACTATATGTTCCCACCAGGCTCTGGTAGCACCAGCTGACCAGGCTTCTGTGAGAAGGTTCCATTCATAATTTTCAGGACGGCCAAAGTAAACGGTATCCGTACATTTGGAGCGCTCTCTTACCAGACGCTCTACTTTAAATCCTGCCTTTTCTATTTGATTGGCAACATATTCGCCCAGAGGAATTCTTACTTCCGGGTCATCTGCTCTCATATAAAATTTGAGGGTCACAGGTTCTCCATCATATACCCACTGATCATCCTCTTTGACAAGCTTTCCTTCATTTTCTGGTAATGCTGCTGCTTTATTCATAGCTTCATCTATCATATTTAGAGCTTTCTCTTCATCACCTTCAGCGGTAAACCCTTTTTTCACACTTACCTCATTATACTTATAGGTTCCGGGCTGCCCAGGTGTAGCCATATCAAACATTGGAGCACCACCGCCGTCCATAATCTCATCAACAATATATTGTCTATTTATAAGAAAGTTCATTGCAAACCTAATTTGTTTAATTGCAAATGGATTAAAGAGAGTTTCGTCATCCTTTTCAACTGTATATGGTTCTTTATTTGGATAAGGATTAAACGGTATAGTATAACTTAATGCCGGTACAGAATAAACTTCTAAATTACTAAGTTCCTCACTCGATAAATTATTAATTAACTTAGTTTCTACACCTTCTAAAAATAAATCCGTATTCCCTTTGATAACATCCTGAATACCAATTGATTTTTTCATCCTTACATCAAAATAAACCTTGTCAGGTACAGGTCCTTTTTCAGCTAAGGCTGTACCTACAATAGTAACTAATAACACCAGTATCAATATTAAAATCAAATGTTTTTTCACAAATTTTTCCTCCTCGTATGCTAAAATTCTCATTTTCAAACTTCTCAACTGAATAAAACTCCTTGCTTCTAACTAAACTATCACCTCCTGATATTATTCTACTAATTACTAGTAGATTTAAAAACTGTAATCATCTGTCTTATTATAATTTATTAGTAAACTTAATATAAAATCTCTAAATATATATTTGATATAAAATCTCTAAATCCTCTTTTTCAGCCAAAATTTATCTTTATTAATCTCTTTTCATAATTATTCATTGTTATTCTCTTGATAATGGTAAATGCTGCTTTATTATACTTCAGAGTATATTGTTGTTTATTGGTGTTTTATATAATTATTTGAAAGACTATTCTAAACCAAATTATTTTTTTGCCGATTAACATAAAAAACTGCCAGAAATATATTTTCTGGCAGTTTTTTAGTGGTTTATTTTTTTAAGCTATTTTTTGTTAATTTCTCTAAATAACTCTTCTATATTCCCTTCAATTAAATACTGCACATCACCTTCGGCCTCTACAATCTGCCATGTTCCTTCTACATTACCCATTATTAATTTATCTTCCATCTGAGTTTCATATTTAACAATCCTGCCGACATCACGCTCTTGAATTTCATCCTTATTATCCTTAACTTTTTCATTTTCACTATTATCTTCATTATTATCATTTTGAACATTATTGTTATAATAGAAAGTGTATTCTGCCTTATAAACAGGTTGACTTCCAGTAGAAATATCTGTTATTTTAAGGTTGGTTATACCAAAAACCTTTGTTTTTGTAGTTCCCTCTTCAGCAATATTACCTTCATATGCCTGTTTTACCTTTTCTATCACATAAACCCTATTAATCATTTTTTCCAATTCTTCCATATTAAGAGTAGTAGTCTCATTTAATAGTGTAATATTTTTTCCATCAAGAGCCTGATAAAAATATTCAACTACCTGCCCGCTGTCTGTGTTTTCTGTAACAACAGGCTTTCTTTGATCCATAACAGTGATTGTAGCTATAAGTGCTATAATTGAAACTGTTATAATTATAATATTTCTATTTTTACGAAAAAATGACCTTAATAAAAATTTACGCCTGTTACTTTTCTGAATTTTTTCGCCTTTTTCTTTATTTATTTCGATATCTTTTTCCGCAGCTTGATAACTGCCTGTTTCTATTATTTCCTGAAGTCTGTTGACAAACTGTTCCCAGCTGTCATATCTATTAGCTGGTTTTTTCTCCAATAATTTCATAACCAGTTCACTTATGTCAGATGAAAGATTAAAATTAATGTATTTAGGCTCCACTGGCCTGGTATTTAATATTTCATCAATTAAATCAGATTTGTTTTTAGAAGAAAAGGGGAACTTTTCTGCTAATAGATAGTACACTATAATCCCCAGGGAATAAAGTCTGGATTGTTGAGACCATTTGTTGTCTTTAAATATTTCCGGAGGTCGATATATCTCCTGCATTACCGGTATATCTGTTTCTCGATATTTACCTATTTCCTGGATTATGTCAGGATTTATTAGATGAAGTTTACTCTGCGAATCAATAAATATAGATTGTAGGGTAATACCTTTCCAACTAATATCATTCATTTCAGCCTGATACATAATTTCACCAATTTTTTTAATCCATGATAGTTTATGTTTAATTGATACTTCATTTGTTCTAAGATATTGAGTTATTGGTATTAAAGGAAGTTCTTCTTCTCGAATAAGACAATACTCCTGATTTATCTGCTGTAAATTGTGATAATGGATATAGCAGTCATGGTCTATTAACTTATTTTGATTTTTTATTATCCGGTCAATTTCTTTTTTTATGCTGTGTATAACTCTGGATTTAGGCTTATAATCTATAAAAAGCGGATCCCCAATTAGATTATTACCTTCCTTTTCAATCTTATAATATTTTAATTGATTATCATTATTTATTTCAATATTACCTTTCATTTAGGTACCTCCTTTAACCCAACTCAGTATTAAGCCCGGTAGTTACTGTTCTTAAATAAGGAGATTCTTTTCTTAACTCATCTCTGAAATCAGGATGTGCTATATTAATTAAAGCTTCAGCCCGTTCTCTGGCAGTTTTTCCACGTAATTTAGCAATACCATATTCTGTTACCACAAAATCAATATCATTTTTCCCGGTTGTTACTACTGCACCTTTACTTAATGTAGGAACAATAGTAGAACAGGTACCATTTCTAGCTGTTGCTTTAAGTGCTATTATACTCTTGCCTCCGTCTGATTTAACAGCTCCTCTAACAAAATCTGTCTGCCCTCCAGTACCGCTTATCTGCCTGGTACCAACCGTTTCAGAAGCACACTGGCCCAATAGGTCAACCTCAATTGTTGAATTAATTGAAACCATTTTATTATTTTTACTGATTACTGAAGGATGATTTGTATAGGAAACCGGATGCATCTCAACCATCGGATTATCATCTAAAAAATCATATAATTTTTTTGAACCAGCAGCAAAAGAACCAATAATCTTACCTTTATGAATGGATTTTTTGCTATTATTTACAACACCCTCTTTAACTAAATCAACCATCCCATCAGTCAACATTTCGCTGTGAATACCTAAATCTTTTTTATCACGTAAAGCCCCGGCTACTGCATTAGGAATACCGCCTATTCCCAGTTGAATGGTAGAACCATCCTCAATTAATTGTGCTATATAGTTCCCAATTACTTTTTCTTTATCATCAGCTGCTTTTAGTGGTAATTCTGGTAAATCTCTATTGTTTTCCACAAGACAATCTATTTCACTAATATGAATAAAAGAATTACCAAGAGTACGCGGCATATTTTCATTTACTTCAACAAGTACCAGGTCAGCCTGTTCAGCTGCTTCTTTTGTATAATCAACTGAAAGGCCAAAACTAAAATAACCATGTTTATCCATTGGTGATACCGCTGCCATCAATATATTAATATGATGATAATCACTAAATAAAGCCGGTGCATCATGAAAATAGTTAGGTGTAAAATCAGCTCTACCCTTATTAACAATGTCTCTAGTTAAACCACTAATAAACCAGGCATTATGTTTGATAGACTCTTCCATTCCTGGTTTAAAATAACTGTAATTATATAAAGGCAGCATCTGACTAATAGTAACATTATTTAATTTTTCATGTCTATCTGCAACTGCTTCCAGAATTGCAGGAGTTTCACCACATCCTAAAGCCACTACTATACTATCACCTGAATTTACCATGCCCGCTGCCTCTTCAGCAGTAGCTTTTCTATCATTATACTCTGCTTTATATTCCATTACTACACTACCCCCTTCTATCTATAAACTAAATTCACTGAATAAAATTAAAATTTCCACTGTTATTAATTACAAAATTTATTTATATTATTAAATCATCATCTTTTTTCGGTTTGTTATCATATTCTTTTTTCTTATCTTCATATCCATCTCTACCCAGCACACCATAGGTATAGTTTTTACCTAATTCTACTCCAGGCTGATTAAATGCATTGATATTCAGCAGCTCACCTACAAAAGCAGTCTGTAATTCCAGCATATAAAACAACTGGCCTAAAGTAAACTCATTTAACTCAGGTAGTGTTATTGTAGTATTCATACGCTGTCTTTTGGATAATGCCAGCTCTGTTGCATTTTTTTCTGTCTTAATAAGTTCATTTAAGGTATGACCACCCAGATAGGAAACTCCCTGAATTTCTGAATAAGCTTCCGGTATTTTCACTTCTGTATGATATTTTTCAACTTCCAGAAAAGTAATCACCTTATCATATGGCCCCTCCATATACAGCTGTACCTGTGAATGCTGATCGGTTGCACCTAAAGCTTTAATCGGAGTCGGCCCAACATTAACAATATTTCCTTCTCTATCAACTTCTTTACCCAGAGACTCGGCCCAGAGCTGACGATACCAGTCTGCAACATCTTTTAAAGCATGTACATAAGGCATCATTACTGAAAGTGGTTTACCATTTTTATAAGCAAGATACTGTAGTAGTCCATTTAAATATGCAGGATTTTCCCATATGTTTTCTGTGCCACATTTTTTGTCCATATGGGCTGCCCCGGCCAGTAGTGCCTTAATATCAATACCACAAAAGGCAGCTGAAACCAGTCCAACAGGTGTCATAACAGAAAAGCGCCCACCTACATTATCTGGTATGTAAAATCTTTTAAATCCTTCTTTTTTTGCTATTTTTATTAGATAACCGGAATCTTCACTGGTAGTAGCAATAAAGTGATCAGCAAGTTTATCTTCACCAACTTCGTCAATTACTGCCTGTCTGGCTATCAAAAATTGACTCATAGTCTCGGCCGTTCCACCTGATTTGGAAATTACATTAAAAAGTGTTCTATTCAGATCAAGAGTATTAAGCAGACTTTGAAAACGTTCAGGGTCTACATTATCAGGTACAAATAAACGAGGATAACCATTTCTTTCTTTTTCATTATAATTATAATAAGGGTCATTAATCGCTGTCTGCATTGCTATATTTCCTAAAGCTGAGCCACCAATTCCCAGAACTACAAAATTATCATATTTGCCTCTGGCTTCTTCTGCCATTTTTGTTATATCTTCAACAATCTGCTGCTGCTTATAAGGTAGTTCCATAAAACCCAAGTCAGAATTTTTTATGTTTTGATGTGCTTTTTCTATCTCATTACGAAAATTATCTATCTCTTTCCTGTTCAGCCCATGTTCATCTCCAACTTTATCAGTAAACATATTATTTACATCTAATTTTATTGTCATTTTTTCTTTCCATTCCTGGTCTTTAAAATTCATTTTTAGTAAAACCTCCTATATTGTTTTATTCCTATTTCAGTATATATTTTATGTAAATATTTTTCAAGTAAATTATCAAAGTTTGCTGTCAATGAATATAATGTATAAATTGTTTATTTAGGGAGGAAGTTTTATGCCTAAAAATCCATATCTGGATTCAACATGTGTTGACAGTGCAGTTTTAGGAGATGTAGATCTTCTTATTGATAGATTTACTCTGCTGACAGATTCTTACCGGCTGCTGGTAGGAGCCGCTGAAGAATTAACCCGGACACCCTCAGCTACAGAATATATAATTGATGCTGCTATGGTTAGAACTGGTTTTCTGGGTAAAGTACTGGACCAATTATTACTGGTAATTCAAATAGCGCTTATTCTTGACTTTATAGATATTGAGAATAATCCTTATACCTAAATTCTGGAAAAACAGCAGGAGAAAAATTCTCCTACTGTTTCTGGTTTTGGGCCATTATCTTTTCAGCTTTAGCTACAGCTGCCCGAACTAATGACCCAGCTTCCCGGGTGGTTATATTACCCCAATCACCATTTTTGACTTTGTGGGCAAATCCCAACTCTTCAGCCAATTCATATTTGGTTTTATCTGACATTATTTTTGCCATTATTAGGGAAAATCCACCTCCATTAATTATTATTTGTTTATAAACAAATAAATACACAGGTTAATTCTGACAATAAAAAAACTGAGGTTTTTTAAACCTCAGTTTTAGTATAACAATTTAATATTTTGTTTAACTACTTTAAATTTTATTTATGAAATTCTTTAAATTGTTCTCTGGGCGCACCGCAAACAGGACATTTATCTGGAGTATCATCTTTTACAGTATGTCCACATACTTCACATACACTTACATATTCTAGTTCAAAGTCCTGCTTAGAATCAACTGCTTCTTTTGCTTCAGTATATAACCTGGAATGAATTTTTTCTGCTTCCATTGCATAATGAAATGATTTAACTGCTGCTGATTCTCTCTGCTCTTTTGCAACTAAGTAATAAGCAGGATACATCTGCTCAATTTCAAAATTTTCACCAGCTATTGCTCCTTCAAGATTCTCTGAAGTTGAACCCAATCCAAACCCTGCACCTGAAGCTACTAAAAAATCACCGGCAATATTATCATGAGCTTCAAAATGATTTCCAGCATGAACTTCTTCTGCATAAGCAATAGCTTTAAACAATAAAGCTACATTAGGAAACCCGTCTTTTTCCGCCTTTCTTCCCCAGACCATATATCGTTGATAAGCCTGGCTTTCTCCACCAAAAGCTGACCTTAAATTCTCTGCAGTTATTTCATTTTTAACCATATCATTTACCTCCTGTAATTTTTTATTAGTAACAGTTACTATTAATAATACCAGTGCCTCCTCCTTCTGTCAAGAATATTACTAAATTTATTATTATAATTCCGTAAGTGGTCAAGAACATGCCCCTGGATTCAAACTTTTAAAACTTTTTAAGGCTATATTGGTACGTACTCTTATTATTTCTTCATGGGAATATATTTTTTCCTTCATAAAAGTTTCTAATTGTTTATGGTCTTTGAGAAGTGCATTAACATATAATGTTGGAGAGCCAGTCATCAATACTACTTTTACTATACTTTTTTCTTTTGCCAACTCTTCAGCAGTTTGGTATAATTTATCCGGCTTTACCTCTATATCAAAGTAAACACAAAGATTTTTGCCCATTTTCTGCGGATTAACAACAATGGTGAATTTTTCAATTATTCCTTTTTCTACAAGGTTATTAACCCTTTCTCTAATACAGACCCTACTTAAATCATATTTTCTTCCAAGTTCTGCATATGTCATGCGACTGTCCCGGGATAAATCCTTAAGAAGTTTTTTGTCCAATTCATCCATAATAACTACTCCCCTTTTGTCCTATAAATGAAAATTCAGTTATAAGTTAAATTCAGATTGATTAATGAGTAATTTCACAAACTTTTCTAAATGATACTTATCCTGCTTGCTAAATCTGGCTTTTATCGGACTATCTATATCAAGTACTCCCAATAGCTGCCCATTTTTAATCATAGGTATTACTATTTCAGAAGCTGAAGCTTTATCACAGGCTATATGTCCGGGAAACTGATGTACATCCGGCACCAGATATATCTGTCTTTCTTTAGCAGCAGCCCCACATACTCCTTTTCCTAATGCTATTCTAATACAGGCAGGTAACCCCTGAAAAGGCCCCAGAACTAATTCTCCATCCTTTAAGAGATAAAACCCTGCCCAGTTTATATTTTCAAGATTATTAAATAATAATGCTGAAGCATTGGCTAGATTAGCCAGCCAGTCTCTTTCTCCACCAATAAGTGATTTTAATTGTATATTTATTTCTTGATTCACTATTTAATCCCCCGTTTAATATACCATTTTAATTTTGTATAATTACTTATAATTTTAGTATATATTATTTACTATATCTTATATTAATACTATCATAAAAAAAATAATTGTTCAAAAAAGGTATTTTGCAATAAATATCGAATATTAGAAATATAGGTTGTATAAAATCGATAAAAATGGATAAATATTATTCGATAAGGGGGAGATTAGAATCGAAGTTAAATACATAAAAAGTAAATTGGAAAATTATACCGAAAAAATAGTGCTGGAAACGATGGAAGATCTTCTCAACAAACCTGAATTTAAAGATATATGCACCTGTGAAAAATGTTTGCTGGATATAGCAACATTTGTATTGAATAGACTTCCAGCAAAATATTTTGCAAGTAGGCAGGGAGAATTACAATCAAAAATAGAAGAGTTTGAAAGCCAGCTGCAGGTTGATACAATTTCCACTGTAACAAAAGCTATAAAAAAAGTATCTGCAAAACCGCGTCATTAAACAAAATACATAAACTGCCTCTAAATCCTTCTCCATCTAATTTTAGATGGAGTTTTTTTTAAAGACAGTCATATATAATATTCTCTATATAAAATTTTTCAATTGCTCCTCCGGTTGTTCTTCATTAATAATTTCTACAACCTGACTTAAGTCATCTATTATATAATCAGGTTTTAATGCTTTCATGACTTCAAAATCATATCGGGTATATGAAACAAGTATATTTTTAATGCCTACATTCTGAGCACCTTTTATGTCTGATGGACTATCCCCAACCATTAATAATTCTTTAGATTTTAATCCTGTATTATTCATAATTTTAATAAATCCCTCTGGGTCAGGTTTATGATGTTTAACATCTTCTCTGCTTAAGAAACAATCCAAATCATCTATAAGATTAAATTCTTTCAAACCTTTTATTAAACCATTTTTTCCTTTATTAGTTAAAATAGCTACCTTATAATTATTATCTTTTAACGTTTTTACAGTCTCTACTGCACCGGGAAAAGTATCTATTTTATCACTGTGTCTAAAATAATAATTACGGTATGTCTTTATCATGGTTTTATACTTTTTCTTTGAGAATGCTTTCATCTGTACTTCCAGAGGTTTTCCCCATATTTCAAATAACTTTTGCTCATCTATATCTCTATTTAATTCTTTTTTTATTGTATATTTAAACCCTTCTCTTATAAGTTCATTTGTATTAAATAAAGTCCCATCAAAATCAAAGATAACACCTTTTATCATAATTACTGCCTCCTCTGTTTTATAAATTTTTCAACTTTTTTTATTGAAGTATTAACTATATTCTCTGCTGTAATTCCGGTCTGCTCTATTAGTGGTAAAAGACAGCTTATATTGCCAACATCAGCAGCAAAATGGGCATCACTATTTATACTTATTAACCCCTTATATTTTTTAATATATTTACACAGTTCAAAAAACCTTTTCTGGTCACCACGGTAACCAACCCTTGCTTCATCATATGAACTGGCATTTACTTCCAGTACTACATTTTGTTTTACTGCTGTCCTGACTACTTTTTCCATGTCAAGCGGAAAAAAATTATTAGCAGGATGGCTAATCATATCTACTAATGGATTTTGTATAGCTTTGACCGTAGCTTCTGTAGGACTTAGATTTTCTGAACCTTTGTTAAAAATATCTCCATGAAGACCGGCTGCAACAAAATCCAGGCTTTCTAACCTCTGTTCAGTAAGATCCAGGTCTCCTTCTGGTTTTATATTGGCCTCTACACCTGTTAAAATTTTAACACCATTTATTGAATCCGGTATCACTCTTAAATTCCCAAAATAATAGTCATGAGGTCCACCAGGCATCAAAGGGCCGTGATCTGTGATAGCAATCATTTTTAATCCTTTTTGCTGTGCCGCCTTAGCTAACTCAGCTATTGTACTATATGCATGGCCACTGGCTATTGAATGAGTATGAAGATCTGCCTCTATACTAATTTTCAAAAATTATCACCCCTATTCTTATTTTAATTATATCCTTATTAGAAGATATTAATATTATTATTTCTATATCTTTCTTCTATCATTATCTTATATTTCCTCTATTAATTTAAAAAATCGTGCATTACATATTGCAACTCACCGTTCTGTGAGTTGAAACATTCTATTTGTAATATTCTAAATGAAGATCAAAATTAAATAGGAACGATGTAGAGTAATTAAAAAAGCCATCCATAGTGGATGGCTTTTAAAATCTATTAATATTTTACTCTTTTACCCGTAACCGTATATATTGTTTCTTCACCAATATTTGTTGCATGATCTCCAATTCTTTCCAAAGATTTGGCTACATTAATAAACTTGACCACCTGGCTTATATTACCTGTACCTTCACTTCTGTCAAGAAGCTTGATACTACTTTTATATATCTGTGTATAAATATTATCAGCTTCCTCATCTTTACGGCAAACAGCTTCTGCCAGGTCGACATTTTTGGTTACAAATGCTTCCAGGACAGCATCCAGCATTTCAGAAACTAATGAAGCCAATTCTGGAATCATAACTAGGGGTTCCAAGTACTCATCGTTTTTTAAATCCAGAACAGTTTCTGCAATATCATTGGCCAGATCGCCGACTCTTTCTAAATCTCCGGCAATTTTTACTGCAGCCACATTATTCCAGACATCACTTTTAAGCGGCTGATCCATAGCTAATATGCGGCTTACTTCTTCTTCAATGGTAATTTGATAGTTATCTAAAACATCATCCCGATTTATTACCTCTTTTGCTTTATCTACATCTTTTTTGTCCAGTGCCTCAATAGCATTCTGAAGCATATCTTCTGCAATCTCACTCATATCACTTAAATCAGCCAGGAGTTGCTCCCATTTTTCATCATATTTTTGTTCCATATAACTTTGTCACACTCCCTCTTTAAAGTATTTATAAAAATATATCTATAATAAAAATATTCTTGAAAAAAGCGTGAATTCCTCTATTTTTACCAATAATATTTTTGCTTAATTGAAACAAAATATCTTCTGGATATATATTATTCCAGAAGATAATATTGAGTTATATTATACATCTTATCGTAATAATCCTTAATCATACGTGCGGCAGAAAACCTGTCATATGTAGAATCAATACTTTTCTGCATCATATCTACCCATTTTTCATGTTTTTCATAATAAACAGGGATAACTTCACTAAACAGTACTTCATACAAGCATTTCAGATCATATATATCCTGATTATTTATTCTTTGTTGATAATCTCCCTTGAATTTATCTAGTTCCATCCCTTCCCCAATCTGCCACCCATTAACACCATGCTCACATACTTCAGGCCACCAGCCATCCAGGATGCTTAAGTTAAGCACCCCATTCATAGCAGCCTTTATACCTGAGGTTCCACAGGCTTCTTTAGGTTTCCGGGGATTATTAAGCCACAAGTCACATCCCTGAACCAGGTAATGAGCTATCTCCATATCATAGTTTTCCAGGAAAACTACACTATCAGGATATTTTCTAGCCATTTTTACCTGTTTAGCTACTATTTCTTTACCTTGATCATCAAGAGGATGTGCTTTTCCAGAAAAGATTAACTGTATTTTTCCTTCATATAGAAATGATGCTATTTTTTCTTCATCTCTAAAAATAAATACTCCCCTTTTATATGGTGCAGCCCTACGGGCAAAACCAATTAGCAGTGTGTCTTTATCCAGATTTTGACCTGTTTTCTTCTTAACAAACTTTATTAATTTTTCTTTTTGCTTCTGGTGAATTTCCCATAACTTATCTTTATTTTGATAGTTATCGTTTATTTCTTTATTTACCCAGGTTGAACGGTGAACACCATTGGTAATAGCAATAATCTCTGAACGATTTTCTACATGCTGCCACATATTATTTGCAGTTTTACTATGTAAATCACTTACTCCATTACTGACTGAGGATAACCTC
>JBMCBT010000043.1:0-14539 GCA_048623215.1 Halothermotrichaceae bacterium | reverse complement strand
CAGAAATTATCTAAAAAAATTCCTAGATTTTGTGCACCATTTATTACATGCTTTTCTTTCCTTCCCTGAATTATTATATTCACCAGCTGAGAAAAAGGTGGATAATTTAACTTTTTCCTTGAAATTATCTCCTGTTTATAAAAACCATTATAATCATGCTTTTGAGCAGATTCTATACTATAATGATCTGGAGTATATGTCTGTATAAATACTCTGCCCTGTTTACTTCCTCTTCCTGTTCTACCTGCCACCTGTGTCAATAATTGAAAGGTTCTTTCTGCTGAACGAAAATCAGGAATATTTAAAATAGTATCTGCCGTAATTACTCCTACTACAGAGATATTGGGATAATCATGTCCTTTAGCAATCATCTGTGTTCCTACCAGAATATCAGTATCCCCTTTTTCAAGTTTTTCCAGTATTCTCTGGTGTGAACCCTTTCGTGTAGTTGTATCTACATCCATTCTATCTATCCTGGCATCGGGATACATTTTTGCCAGCTCTTTTTCAATCCTTTCAGTTCCTACCCCAAATTCACGTATATAAGAACTTCCGCATTCAGGACATTTTTTAGGCAGTGTTAATGAGTAATCACAATAATGACAGCGTAATTTACTGTCATTAATATGATAAGTCAAAGATATATCACAGTGACGGCATCTTATTACATAACCACATTCCCTACACAAAATAAAATTGGCATATCCTCTTCGATTAAGAAAGATTAAAACCTGTTCACCTTTATTAAGTGCCTTATCTATAGCCTGACTAAGTGGTTTACTGAAAATAGTCGTATTCCCTTTTTCTAATTCTTCCCGCATATCAATTATCTTAACCATCGGCAAATCTTTTTTATTTATACGTTCAGGTAAATGCAGGTATTTAAAATTGCCTTTTTTAGCAAAATAGTAGCTTTCAAAGGAAGGAGTTGCTGAGCCCAGAACTACAGTAGACTGGCTAATTTTCCCTCTTTTTAAAGCTACTTCACGGGCATGATAATAGGGACTTTCTCCCTGTTTATATGAATTTTCATGTTCTTCATCTATCACAATTAAACCAGGATTATTAATTGGTGCAAAGACAGCCGAACGGGCACCAATAACTATTCTAGCATCACCCTTTTTGATGCGGCACCATTCATCATATCTTTCTCCCAGGGATAAATTACTATGTAAAACAGCAATTTGATCCCCAAACCTCCTGTAAAACCTGTTAACCATCATCGGTGTTAAAGAAATTTCTGGTACTAAAACAATTGCACTCTGACCACAGTTTAGAGCTTTCTGAATCACCTGCAGATAGACCTCTGTCTTACCGCTTCCTGTCACACCGTGTAGAAGATAAACTTCTGAACTATTTTTATCTACACTATCTGATATTTCAGATATGATTTCTTTTTGTGCTGATGTAGGAATAAGGGGTTCTTCCTGACTTTCCAATTCATCCTGTATTAATAAAGGCCGCCTCTTAATAAGTTTTTCCCTGTAGGTCACATACCCTTTATCGGCTAATCTTTTAATAGTACTATGGGATGTATCTGCTTTTTTAGCCAGTTTTGCTATACTAAATTCTTTATTATTACTGGATAATAAAATTTTTAAAATTTCAACCTGTTTATAGGCTCTTTCATTATTATTAATAAATTTATTTACTTCATCTTTACTTTTATTTAAATCAACTATTTTTATTTTCCGCTTTTTTACCTTGCCTGTTATTAGACCCGTAGGTACAGCAGTTTTTATTACTTTGACTAAATAACTTTTATAATATGATGAAATCCATTTAAACAATTTCAGCATATCCTCATCAAATAAAGCCTTTTTAATTATCAATTCTTTTATCTTTTTTATTTTATTAAGCTCCAGATCAGGTTTTTCAGTAAAAGATATCACAAATCCTGGAACTATACGTTTTCCAAATGGAACTCTGACAGCATGACCTACCTTAATTTTATTATTTAAATAATCAGGGACCGTGTAAGTATAAGTTCTATCAAATTTGGCTATCGGAATATCAACAATTACTTCTACATATTTATTCATTCTTTTTGTGCCTCTTCCATCCTATTTCTCTTAGAGCAAAAAAACCACCAACAATTAAAATAAAATAAAAGGTAATAAATCTCCAGGCGAAAGTAACAAGTCCGATAATACCTTTTGGTATATATGAAACAAAGATAGAAGCAAACCCAAGTTCTGCAATACCACTGGCTCCTGGTGTCGGTATAAATGGAATTACCAGGTTAAATATTGTCTGCATTACATATGACTTGAAAAAACCTGGTTCATAACCAAGACCAATCAAAATTAAAGGAAGAATCATAAAAAGTGCTGTCCAGTAGACAAGAGTAACTAATATTGCCAGTACCAGTTTTCTTTTGTGATGCTGTAAAAGTTCTAATGATCTATGAAATTCATTAACTTCTTTTCGTATTCTTACTATTAATTTTCTTGTTTTATAACTATTCTCTACAAACTGTTTTATTTTTTTTATTCTAAGAAATAAACTGAGTAACTTTTCTACTATTCCCGGCACTATAGTAAAGACAATTACAGCAAAGGCAAATAGAAAACCTGCGCCGTAGGCCATATAAAAAACATATGAAGGAACAATCCCGGGTGAAATAGCCCATTTAAAAAACACTAAAAATATTGTATTGGCAGTTATAAAGAAAAATACTCTCATTAAATACTGGGTTAAGATTACCATTGTTGCTTTGCCAATATTTATTCCTTTCTTGTGAAGCAAATATACCTGAAACGGTCCTCCACCTGTTGCAAATGGTGTTACATTAGATATAAAAGAACCTGTCAGAAATATTATAATACCTTCTCGAAAAGTAATTCTATGGCCAACTGTGGATACCATTATTTTAAAGCGCAGTCCGGCAGCAGACCAGTTTATTAGCATAATAATGACAATTAATAATAATATTTCAGGTTTAACACTTTCCAATATTTTTTTAATAGAATCTGTATCAAGTGTCATTAATATTAAAATAGCTGAGATAAGTAAACTTAATATAATAGCAAAACGTAAACCTTTAAATATAGCACTAGTTTCTATAACTCTACTTTTTTTATCCATTATTCCACCTCAAGTATCAGACAAATACCGAAGGAATACATCCTCCGGTATTAAATATTTATTAACCTAAAGCTTCCTTTAAAACACCAATTTTATCAAGTTTTTCCCAGGGGAGATTCAGTTCTTCTCTTCCAAAGTGCCCGTATTTGGCTACTTGTGCATAAATTGGCCTTAATAAGTCAAGTTTTTCAATTATTTTCCCGGGTCTAAGATCAAAATGTTTTCTGACCAATTTTACTATTTCTTCATCTGCAATTTTACCAGTACCAAAACTATCTACCATTATAGACACAGGCCGGGCAACTCCGATGGCATATGCAACCTGTACTTCACAGCGTTCTGCTAGTCCAGCCGCAACAATATTTTTAGCCACATAACGGGCAGCATATGAAGCAGATCTATCCACCTTGGTTGGGTCTTTACCGGAAAAAGCTCCACCACCATGTCTGGCAAAACCTCCATATGTATCAACTATTATTTTGCGTCCGGTTAGCCCCGTATCCCCATGCGGCCCTCCAGTGACAAAACGCCCTGTAGGATTTACCAGTATCTCTGTATTATCATCCATTAACTTTTCATCTATTATTACTCTAATAACATGTTCTTTAATATCTTTTTTTATTACTTCCTGTGTAACTTCAGGATGGTGCTGTGATGAAACAAGCACCTTATCTATTCTTACAGGTTTGTCATTTATATATTCAATACTAACCTGTGTTTTGCCATCAGGCCTTAAATAGGGAATTATGCCTTCCTTTCTAACTAGGGCCAGTCGTTCTGCCATTTTATGAGCCAGTACTATCGGTAATGGCATAAATTCTGGAGTTTCATTACAGGCATAACCAAACATCAAACCCTGGTCACCGGCTCCTATCTGTTTTTCTTCTATTCCTTTTTTTACTTCAAGAGCTTTATCAACACCTAAAGCAATATCAGAAGACTGTTCATCAATTGCAGTTAGAACTGCACATGTTTCACCATCAAAACCATATTTTGCCCGGTCATAACCAATTGCTTTAACCTTTTCTCTGACAATTTTGGTAACATCAACATAACAATCTGTTGATATTTCACCAGAAACCATTACTAAACCGGTAGTAACAAAGGTCTCACAGGCTACCCTAGCCTTCGGATCATGAGCTATAATCTCATCTAAAACTGCATCGGATATCTGATCAGCTACTTTATCTGGATGTCCTTCTGTAACTGATTCTGATGTAAATATATATTTTTCTGACATAAACACACCACCTTATATACTGGAAATATTAAGTAACCGACAATAATAATAGTTTAGCATATTCTATAATAGGTGTCAATTAAGATATATATATTCACTTACCGGCAACTGACAATGATTTAACCTTAAGCGAAGGTGCACCAAAATGCCCACTGGAAACAGCCCAAACCATTATATCTTCCAGTATATTTTGACTAAGCATTTCCCGACTCTCTTCTATGTCTTATATATAATATTATTATGCCGGTAATAATAGCCGTAACACTAACTAATTGAGCAACCCTTATTGAACCCAACATCAAACTATCGGTTCTCATAGCTTCTATAAAAAATCTACCGATTGAATATCCAATTATATATAATAGAAAGATATCACCCTTTAACATATAATCTTTTTTTCTAAAATATATTAAAATAATAAATATAAATATATTCCAGACTGATTCATATAAAAAAGTAGGATGATAATAGTTTCCATTGATAAACATCTGTTTTTGTATAAATTCAGGAAAATGTGATATAAATTCTTTACTGACAATATCACCATGTGCCTCCTGATTAATAAAATTACCCCATCTACCAACAGCCTGGCCCAGTATCAAAGCCGGTGATATTATATCAACTGATTTCCAGAAAGAAATATTTCTTATTTTTGACATGATTATTAAAACTATAAGACCACCTAATACAGCACCGTGTATAGCCAGACCTCCTTCTCTAAAAGCCAGAATCTTCGCAGGATTTCTACTGTATATTTCCCATTGGAAAATAACATAATATAATCTGGCACCTATTACAGCAGCTGGTATACCGTATAGAAAAAAATCCAGAAAAAATTCCTGGTCAATACCTCTTCTTTTGGCTTCCCTTTGTATAATAAATATACCAAACAAAAGTGCAGAACCAATGATTATAGCATACCATCTAATACCAATAGAACCAATATAAAATGCTACAGGATCTATCATTCTTATTTAACACCCCATTGAACCATATTTTTTTACAGCTATCCTCTTTATCTATTTATACAATTAATATTAATATCCTTCCTCAATCAATAAAATATTATTTTATAATAATAGTTTAGCCCTGAACAAATTGTTCAGGGCTATTTATTTAATATATTAACAATTCTTAACATTTATTAAATTAATAATTTATTTTATTAATTGAAAAGAATCATACATTTTTTCTACTGTTGGTAAATATTTATCAAATTTATCTTCGGCAGCTGTGTAGGTTACTAAATAAGCTTTATTATTTTTAATTAAATATTTTACTAACCATTTTAATTTTAAGTCCTCAAGTTCTCCTTTATATATAATCTTAACACCTTCATTCTCAGCAAAAGTAATAAATTCATTTTCCAACACTTCACCATTTTCAATAACATTATTGATCTGGTCTATCGAAAGTTCAGTGTATTCTTTCAGACTCATAGGTTGTGTAGATAAATCCTGTACTACCACATTGATATTTTCACTAACATTATCATTTTCATCTTCTCTTTCAGAGATAATGGATATAACTGAATCAAAACTATCTTCCTTTAACTCCCAATTTCCAGGATAATCAATTCTAAATCCATATTTATCATTTTGATAACTTTCAAAATCATTCTGAGCATATGTAGAAATACTTAGTAATAATAAAAGTGTCAACAAACTAAAAAATAATCTTTTCTTCATTATTAATTAATCCCCCTCATATAATTAATTATTTATTTTTTAAATTTATATGCTTTTTTAGATTTTTCTATAGTTTTAACTGCACTATCTATATCAGACCATCCTTCGATTTCAACTTTCTTATCCTCAAGATTTTTATATACTGAAAAAAAATGTTTAAATTCTTTCAAAATATGCTGGCCAAGGTCATCAATAGAGTTAATATCATCAAACCTGGGATCACTAATAGGGACACCGAGGACTTTCTCATCACGGCCTTTTTCATCTTTCATAATAAACATCCCGATTATTCTAGCTTCAATAATACAACCAGGAAAAGTCGGAAAACTGGTTAGTACCATTGCATCAAGTGGGTCACCATCATCAGCAAGGGTTTCTTCAATAAATCCATAATCTGCCGGGTAATATACTGGTGAATATAATACCCTATCTAATCTAAAAACACCATTTTCTTTATCATATTCATATTTATTATTACTACCTTTGGGAATCTCCACAAAAACTTCCATTGTTTTCTTCTTCATGATAAGCACCTCTACTTTTATTATTATATATTCTACATAAACTGGTAAATACCTTTTATTTTGTATTATTATTTTATACTATTTTGTTTATAATTAATCTAAAAGTTAAATGTACTCAAATGAAAAGGCTCTCTTAATTAAGAGAGCCTTTAATAGACATATTTACTTTACATATTTTATCTTCTTTCAAACCTAACATTATCCAGATACATCTCTCCGGCATAATCACTTTCTACATCTGCTGCCACAATTATAATATCTCTTAACTCAGTAGTAGGTTTTATCACTTTATCACCAGCAATTTTATTTAAATTAAAAGCTACTTCAAAATGATAAAGGCCATCTTCTGTCTTAATTAATGAGCCTAAAGATTCTAATGGAATATCAAAGTTGTTTTCTGCCTGTGCCCAGTATCCTAAATTAGGTGGTGCAAATGCCAAATTGATTGAAATTTCTCCTTTACTTGCCCGTACTGGATCAAGATAAAAATCAAAAGCTAAATAATTGTTGTTTCCGCGAGTTGTATTTATACCACCAAGAATAAGTCGTGGTGCAGATGCCCAGCCATCTTCAGGCTTAACCTCTGGATATGCAACTTCCCAGTTCAGAGCTTTTGAGCCATCAGCTTCCATGATTTTTAGATCATCTTTAACTCCAGAACTGGCATCCCATTTCCAGCCCTGACGGGTTCCATCCTCAAAATCAGAAGGTAGTGTTGCTGTACCAATCGGGTCATGTTCTTGTGCTTCTTCTACTACAGCACGATTTCCTGTTACTGCTATATTATCAAGTGAAATTACATCAGCATTTTCTGTACCTATAAAAAGTATCATATTATTTACAACACTATCATCAGCATCATTTGCAATAGCTTCAAAGTTAGGAGAGTCATTTACTGAAATAGATAATTCTGCTTTATAAGTTCCATCACCCTGTTTTACAAAATTATCCTTATTTACTTTACTAGCCCGTTTTGGGTTTGCCCAGCCGTGTCCGTTGCTTTGCGGAATAGCTGCAATAGATACAGTTGTTGGGTCTTCTATAAAAATATCCATAGTCAGCATTTCGGCTCCAAATATATCAGCAGTCATGTCAGTATTATCAGCAGAAAGTCGTACATTAGCCCAGTAATTTGTATCTGAAGTATCATTACTGTTATTCAGTCCTGATATCTGTAGTCGATTATTTCTATTTTTTAAATCAACATCTTTAACAGGACTATCAGCATTAACTACAAATCCCTGGGCAGTACCATCATCAAAATCCCAGATAACATTTTTAAATTCTTCCTTTTCAGTACGGTCTATAGGCTCATAAGATTCACCTTTAATACGGGCTCTTACATATTCACCGGAAACACTTAATTCTCTCATGCTCCATTTCAAGTCCTTACCCGGGTCTAAATCTGCTGCCTCATATTTACCCATTTCAAAAGGCCTGAAGGCACCAGAAGTTTCATTTTTATTTGTTAATGACCAGTTACACCAGCTTATATTATTTTTATTAATAAAGTTTAACCATGCATCAGCTTCTGCAAGATAAGGTCCACCATGTCCATTTGCTTCACTTGTACCCCATTCTGATGCAAATAAAGCTACATTATTTTCTAGAGCATAACGGGCATTACTCATTACATTTTCTCTATTTGAGCTATCCTCCGCTGTTTCATGTGTTCCAGTATAAAAATGTAATGCATAAGCAGTATTATTATCATCAATAGGATTATCAGCAGCCAGATCAGGACGCTGGCTCCAGTTAGGACTGCCTACTATAATTAAATTATCATTACCATTCTCACGGAGCATTTTTATAATTGGTTCTGCGTATGATTTTACAGTTTGCCAACCTTCTTCACTATTTGGAACTCCACCATCCTCTACCCCACCAGTATTACTACTGGGTTCATTACAAAGTTCATATATTAAATGAGGATTATCAGGATAGCGAGAAGATATATCTTTAAAGAAATCCATTGCACCACTATATACATCTGCCTTAGGATTACCCGGTGAATGTACATGCCAGTCAACAATTACATATAAATCATTGGCTATTGCTAGGTCAATACCTTTAATAACCCTCTGTTTAATTGTTTCAGGATCAGATGCATACCCATTTTCACCTACATACATAGCCAGACGAATCACATTAGATCCCCAGTCATTTTTAAGAGCTTTAAAAGCATTATCATTTATAATCTCTGGAAACCACTGCAGTCCGTGTGTGCTCATACCGCGTAATTGAATTGGATAGCCATCTTCACTACATATTGTCTTCATCCCATTATGTTCAAGAATCTGTAGAGCACCAGCCTCTGATGGTTTCACAGTAGGTTCAACAATAAGATTAGAAAAACCACTATCAGCAACACCAACTGTTAAAGACACAAAAAATAAACTAAATAAAATAAGAATTGTAAATAGTTTTTTCAACTATAAATCCCCCTTCGATAATAAATGTTTAAAGACACGTTTCCTAAAAAACATAATATATGTAGCCAACCACCTTCCTTTCTATACATTTTTTATAATAAAATATATATTAAAAATCTTATTATATAAGAGTCAGGACAGATAGTATTAATCGTTAAATTTCCTTAATTATGTATGTCCCTAATATTACTTCATATAAAAAATATAATTTTTTTGAAAGCGGTTCCGGTGTTAAAATCATAATCAAAATTAGCCATTGAATAAATCACCATTTAAACTCCGAAAACGGTTTCGTTTATAAAAATACTATTTGTGAATATATTACTTTTTATACAATTAATATTATAATAATTTATATAATTTTGCAAATTTTTTCCTGCTACTCTTTATTTTTTATATTCTTTAATTTTATCAAGTATAATATCTGCCAGTTCAGCTTTTGATATCATAGGTATTTCTTCAATATAATCTTCTGTCAATACTGTTGCCTGGTTCTGGTCACTGCCCATATTTGATACCTCATTAGCTATAATCATGTCCAGATTTTTTTTGTTAAGTTTTCTTTGAGCATTTGCAATTAGATTTTTGCTTTCAGCAGCAAATCCAACAAGCAGTTGATCATCTTTCTTTTTTTGCCCTATTCCAGCCAGTATATCAGGGTTTGGCTTTAATTCAATTGTTAAGTAATCTAAATAATCTTTTTTTATCTTATTTTCATTGAATTCGGCTGGTTTAAAATCTGCAACTGCAGCAGTCATAATTATTGTACTTTTTTCTTTAAAATTAATCTGTACTTCTTTATTCATTGTCTGAGCATTTTCTACAAAAATTGTTTCAACTCCTGCCGGAGGCTGTAAATTGGTAGGGCCTGATATAAGTGTTACTTCTGCTCCTCTATTTACTGCAGCCCGGGCAAGTTCATACCCCATCTTCCCGGAAGAATAATTACTTAAATATCTGACCGGATCTAAAGGTTCCCGGGTAGGCCCAGCAGTAATTAATACTTTTTCATCAACAAAGTCATTTACTGTTAATTCAGCTATAATATTTTCTACAAGTTCTTCAGGTTCTGGCAACCGCCCCTTTCCTTCATAACCACAGGCAAGCCTTCCACTGGCAGGCTTAATAATTTTATAACCTTTTTCTTTTAAATAAGCTAAATTATCCTGAAAGACTGGATTATTATACATATTTACATTCATTGAAGGTGAAATTAATATAGGAGCATTTGTGGCCATCACTATTGTAGATAAAAGATCATCTGCTATACCACCGGCAATTTTACCAATGAAATTAGCCGTGGCTGGAGCAATTAGACAGATA
This sequence comes from Halothermotrichaceae bacterium, assembly GCA_048623215.1. Lineage (GTDB taxonomy): Bacteria > Bacillota > Halanaerobiia > Halanaerobiales > DTU029 > JBMCBT01. The sequence goes on along the minus strand of JBMCBT010000043.1, from coordinate 4,245 downwards.
TCAGCTCTATCTGCCAGGGATATATGTTTTACATCATAATGGACAGGTGGTGTAAAAAGTTCTACTTCTACAGGATTATGAGTTATATTCTGGAAAGTTAAAGGGGTGACAAACTTGGTCCCCCCTTCTGTCATAACAGCATGAACAGAATGTCCCATTTTTGTGAGCGTACTGGCTACCGATGCCATTTTGTAGGCAGCTATACCTCCAGTTATACCCAGGAGTATATTCTTTTCCAAAGTAAATACCCCCTTATTTTTCTTTTTTTTGATAGGTTACTTTACCTCTAACAATTTCTTCAAGACTTTTTGAAACAGGTTTTAATGAGTTATATTCTTCCAGTAATTCATTATCCCCTACATTTAACTGTCTTGCTCTTCTTGAAGCCATTATAACAAGTGTATATGGACTATCCACCTTTTCCATAAGATTATCAAGTGCTGGATATGTTATCATAGATAATCATCCCCTTCATATAAAAATATATCTTCTATATAACATAAAAATATTTATTTTTTAATTCTTCATTTTTCAGCAATTATAATAGAACATAATTGTTTTACTGCTGTTTCAATTTCATCATTTAAAACAGCATAATCATATTTATCTTTCTCCTTTAATTCCATCCTAGCATTATTTAATCTAGTAGCTTTACTTTTGCTATCTTCTGAACCTCTAACATCCAGTCTATGCTCAAGTTCTTTTATAGATGGTGGTTCAATAAAAATATATATAGCATCATCATAAAGTTGACGAACTTTCTTAGCTCCCTGAATATCTATCTCCAGTATAATATCTTTACCACACTGGCGTGTTTTATTGACATATTCTTTTGGTGTTCCATAATAATTATTATGTACCTCAGCCCATTCAATAAATTGATTATTTTTTACCATTTCAAAAAACTTTTCTTCAGATATAAAAAAGTAATCTTCACCATCTACTTCTCCTTTACGCCGTTTTCTGGTAGTCGCTGAGATAGAATATTCAATATCATTAAAGTCCTTCAACAATTCAGAAAGTATTGTTCCTTTACCAACACCCGAAGGACCAGATAAAACAAATAAATTGCCTAGCCTCATAAACAGTTCCTCCCCAGTAAATCAACTAATCTTCATCTGTAAGACGATGTGATACAGTTTCTGGTTGTATAGCTGATAATACAACATGATCACTATCTGTAATTATAACAGCTCTTGTCCTTCTTCCATATGTAGCGTCAATTAACATACCTCTTTCTCTTGCTTCCTGTATAATTCTTTTTATAGGTGCCGATTCAGGACTAACTATAGCAATTACTCTATTTCCTGCTACAATATTACCAAAGCCAATATTAATTAAATTTACATTCATTAACTAATCCTCCTAAATTTCAAATCTTTATTATATAATATATCATAGTATTACTGTTTTAGCAAGGGAAGGCAATAACTTATCAGTAAAGAAAAGTCAGGTGATTTTTCCTTTTTTTCTACTCCGTAAAATACTTTTAATAAAATCTAAAATGATTGTTGACCATGTTGATAAAATTCCAACTATAATCCACTGGGTAGATGTCAGTGGTGTTGTCTTGAAAAATCCAGCCAGTACTGGTACATATATTACTGCCAACTGCATCAAACTGGATAAAACAACCGCAGCCACCAGATACATATTGGAAAAAGGCGATAATTCCCAGAAGGAATGTTCTTCAGACCTACAGCAGAAAACAAAAAATAATTGTGAAAAAACCAGTGTAGAAAATGCCATTGTCCTGGCAGTATTTAAATCAGCTCCCATACGGTAAATAGCAATTAGAAAAGCTGCCATAGTACTAATCCCTATCAATGAACCCTGACTTACAATATTACTTATCATACCATGAGCAAATACACTTTCTTCTGGATCCCTGGGGTTGTTTTCCATAACATTATCACTATCATCATCCATACCCAGTGCCAGTGCTGGCAGCCCATCTGTAACCAGGTTTACCCAGAGTATCTGTATTGGAATTAATGGTAAAGGAAGACCCATTACAATACCCATAAAGATAGCAAGTATTTCACCTGTATTACATGAAAGTAGATATCGTATAAATTTCCTGATATTATTATATATTTTTCTACCTTCTTCTATAGCTTTAACAATTGTGGCAAAATTATCATCTGCTAGAATTAATGAAGATACTTCTTTGGTTACATCTGTTCCTTTTTTTCCCATAGCTACTCCAATATCTGCTTCTTTAACTGCTGGCGCATCATTAACACCATCACCAGTCATTGTTACAATTTCACCATTTTCGTGTAATGATTTAACAATTCGTAATTTATCTTCAGGAGAAATTCTAGCATAAACATTTACATTACTAACTGCCTTTCTTAATTCACCAGTATCTATTTTCTTGATAGTTTTACCTGTAAGAACACGTCCTCTATGTTTAATTATCCCCAGATCTTCTGCAATTACTTGAGCTGTTATTTTATGATCTCCTGTAATCATAATCGGTCTGATGCCGGCCTGATAACACTGATTAACTGCATGATATGCTTCATCTCTTGGTGGGTCTATCAGCCCAACCATTCCTACAAAAATCAAACTGTGTTCATGTTCTTTTAAACCATTTTTACTTATACGACCCTTGATAGGTCTATAGGCTAAGGCCAGAACTCTAAGTGCATCAGAAGCCATTGCATTATTAGCTTTTTTTATTTCCTTTTTTAATTCCTGTGAAAGCAATTGTTTTTTACCCCTGAACTCTACATACTTACAGCAGCTCATAATTGTTTCTGGTGCACCTTTTATCCATAACTCACGGCTTTTATTACTGGTTTCTACCAAAACAGACATCCGCTTTCTGGAAGGTTCAAATGGTTCTTCATCAATCACCTCATATTGATCTAGCAATTCAGAATAATGAAGGTTATGTTCATAAATTGCTTTAACAAGAGCTATTTCAGTTGGATCTCCAATAAAATCAGGTATACTTGTTCCCATTAGAAATTCTTTTACTTTTTTTAGAGTTCCCTGTTTTTCTTTTTCCCTTAATTTAACTGTACTACAGACAGCACCAATTTTTAATAATTTATTAAGCCCCCCTGCTTTTAATTCTGAATTAAATTTTTTTATCCTATGGTTTATATAAATACTTTTGAGAGTCATTTCATTTTTAGTTAAAGTACCAGTTTTATCAGAACAAATAACAGTGGAACAACCAAGAGTTTCTACTGCCTGAAGTTTTCTAACAATAGCATTATTTTTTATCATTTTTTGTACACCTAGAGCAAGAGCCAAAGTTACAATTGCAGGTAAACCTTCAGGTATAGCAGCAACTGCCAGACTTACTCCTGCCAGAAACATATTGTAAATAGACTGACCTTTTAATATTCCAATTATAACTATTAAAAAGGTAATCAGAACACTTACTGTAACTAACCATTTACCCAGGTATTTTAATTTTTTCTGTAGTGGTGTCAGTGTTTCACTACTACTCTCCAGTAAATCGGCTATTTTTCCCATTTCAGTATCCATACCTGTAGAAACAATCAATGCCCTGGCTCTACCTCTGGTAATGGTAGTCCCCATAAAAAGCATATTTGTTTGTTCACTGATATCAATCCCACGTGCATATAGCTGTCTTTCTGATTTGTTAACAGGTACTGATTCACCTGTAAGTAATGATTCATCAGCCTGAAGACTTTTAGATGATATTATACGCAGATCTGCCGGAACTTTATTACCGGTTTCCAGTAATAAAATATCACCGGGTACCAGTTCTTCTGCTTCTACTTCCTCTATCTTATTATTACGAATAACCTTTGCTGTTGGAGCTGCCAGTTTTTTTAAGGCAGCCAGAGACTGTTCTGCTCTATATTCCTGGACAAATCCCATAATACCATTAAGAACAACAATAGCAATAATTGTAACCGCATCAGCTATTTCTCCCATTATTAAAGATAAACTGGCTGCAGCAGTTAAGACAATAATCATAAAATCTTTAAACTGATTAAAAAAAATGGTCAGTATACTATTATTATTTGTACTTGCAATTTTATTAAACCCATATTGATACAGTCTTTTTCTGACATCTCTATCCGATAAACCACTTTCAGGGAAAACATTAAAATAATCCATTAATTCATTCTGAGTTAAAAGATAGTACTCCTTTTGAGATAACATTTTGATCACTCCTATTATTAAGCTATCTTAAGTATTTCACTTATCTACTAGTTAACCATAAGCAAAATTTATAAATAATACTTATATATT
>JBMCBT010000042.1:0-15422 GCA_048623215.1 Halothermotrichaceae bacterium | reverse complement strand
TTCTTTTTGCTTGTAATTCTCATAAATTACATCTCTCTCTGCTTCTCTTATTCTCTGCATAACTACCTGTTTTGCTGTTTGAGTAGCAATTCTTCCAAAATTAGCAGGGGTCACTTCTTCTTCAACAATATCATCTATCTCATAATTTGCATCAATTTTCCGGGCTTCTTCTAAAGAAATCTCTGTGTTTTCATTATCAACCTCTTCAACTACTTTTCTTTTTGAAAATACACTTACTTCCCCCGAATCATTTTCAATCTCAATTCTTACATTTTCTTTAGTACCAAAATCTTTTTTATATGCTGAAATAAGTGCTGTTTCAATTGCATCCATTAATACTTCTTTTGATATACCCTTATCTTTAATAATATCTTCCAGGGCATGCAACAGTTCTAAATTCATGCAACCAATTCCTCCTTTACTTCTCCGCCATATGTAACTTATTAGTTAGATTTGCTTTAGCAATACTATTATAGGATATCTTTATTATTTCTTCCTTATCAGTTTTAATAAAAATATTATTATCTTCTGTCTTAGTTATTTTACCAGCAAACTCTTTTTGCCCATTAATTGGAGCATAAGTTTTAATATAGGCTAACTTCCCCTGGAATTTTTTAAAATCTGCAAGTTTCTTAAGTGGGCGTTCAATACCAGGTGTAGATACTTCTAAGTTATAAGCCTGAGCGATAGGATCTTCTGTATCAAGTAAATCACTAACAATCCTACTTATATTTTCACAGTCACCTATATTTACATCTGAATTTTCATTATCAATAAATATTCTTAAAAACCAGTCTCCTCCTTCCTTTACATACTCTACATCAACTAATTCAAGACCCTGGTTATTTAGAACAGGTCTAACAATTTGTTGGACTCTATCAGAAACTCTACCCATGTTAATCCCCTTTCTTTTCTAATTCTCATTCTTTAATCAATTAATTTATATTAATAGTATTCCAGTATTTATAGATAACTATAATTAAGGAGTGGGTAAAATGCCCACTCCTTTCGAAAGATCTATTATTACATCATCTATAATTTTACCACAGTAAACATTTAGTTGCAAGTAAAATTACAGTTTGATACATTCCGGAATATTAGAACAACGACAGCTGGTTTTTTTCCGGCATTCCTGCCAGTGTTCCGTGTTTTTTCATTATCTCCACAACAGTTTTACTAATACTTGTCTTATTAACCAGATCTTCTATAGATGAAAATTCATAATCTTCTCTGGTAGCAGCTATATTTTGAGCAGCACTACTACCCAAACCTTCCAGGCTAATCAGTGGTGGTAAAAGACCTTTTTCAGTTACTTTAAATTTCTTTATATCAGAATTATATAGATCAACCTGTATAAAGTTAATATCACGAGCCATTGCTTCCAGTGCAATCTGTATAATTGTTAATGTACCTTTTTCTTTAGCAGTCATATCACTACCTTTTGCTTCCAGTTCACTTTTTTTATTTAATATATGTTCATATCCTTTACCTATTAGAAAAGCATCAAAGTCACTGGCTTTAGTAGTAAAATATGTGGCATAAAAAGCTTGAGGATAATGTACTTTAAAATATGCAATTCTATAAGCCATCATCACATATGCTGCTGCATGTGCTTTAGGAAACATATATTTTATCTTTTTACAGGAATCAATATACCAGTCCGGTATATTATTATCTTTCATATATTTTTCTTCTTCTTCAGTTAAGCCTTTTCCCTTTCTGACATGTTCCATAATCCAGAATGATTTACCTGGTTCAAGTCCATTTTGAATTAAATAATTCATAATATCATCCCTGACAGAGATGACTTCTGATAATCTGGCTGTATCATTTTTTATTAAGTCCTGTGCATTATTCAACCAGACATCTGTACCATGGGATAATCCACTTATCCGCACCAGTTCTGCAAACTTTGTTGGTTTGGTATCAATTAACATCTGCTGTACAAAACTTGTACCAAATTCAGGAATACCTAAAGTTCCAATAGTTGTTCCTATCTCATCTGGCTTAACACCCAGTGCTTCAGTTGATGAAAACAAAGACATTGTCTCAGGATCATCTAATGGTATTTCAGAAGGAGCAACTCCTGTAAGATCCTGCAGCATTCTAATGGAAGTTGGATCATCATGACCTAAAAGATCCAGTTTTAATATACGTCCACTGATAGAGTGATAATCAAAATGTGTAGTTCTTACATCTGTATCCTGGTCATTGGCTGGATGCTGTATAGGAGTAAAATCATGTACATCTAAATGACGTGGTACAACCATCAAACCACCCGGGTGCTGTCCGGTTGTTCTTCTTACACCAGTACAACCTTTTACCAGTCTTTTGATTTCAGAATTTCTTGCTGTTTTATTATTATCATCAAGATATCCTTTAACAAAACCAAAAGCAGTTCTACTGGCAATAGTAGATATTGTTCCTGCACGAAATACATAATCACGACCGAACAGTTCCTCAGTATGGCGATGTATTTCCCCCTGATATTCACCGGAAAAGTTCAGATCAATATCAGGTACTTTATCCCCTTCAAAACCTAAAAATACTTCAAAGGGAATATCAAAACCATCTTTAATATATTCATGACCACATTCAGGACACTTTTTATCCGGTAAATCTATCCCCACTCCAATACTGTCGTCATCTATAAATTCACTATTTTTACATTGTGGACAACGGTAATGTGGTGGTAGTGGATTAACCTCTGTAATTTCACACATAGTCGCAGCTAATGATGATCCTACTGAACCTCTGGAGCCAACCAGATAACCATCTTCCAGCGATTTTTTAACCAGTTTGTGTGATATTAAATATATTACAGAATATCCATTGCTGATAATAGAATTTAACTCTTTTTGCAGACGTTTTTCTACTATCTCTGGTATTTTGTCACCATATAAATCGTGTGCTCTAGTAAATGCCATTTGCCGCACCTGTTCATCAGCACCTTCGATCTCTGGCGTAAATAAACCATCAGGCATAGGTTTCATTTCCTCAATCATATTTGTTATTTTAGCAGGGTTTTCTATAACTACTTCTTCAGCTTTTTCTTTACCCAGGTAGGAAAACTCTTCCAACATTTCTTCAGTGGTTCTAAAGTAAAGGGGTGCCTGGTTCTCATAATCATCATAACCCTGTCCTGCCTGTAATATTTTCCGGTATACTTTATCCCTGGGATCAAGAAAGTGAACATCACCGGTAGCAACTACAGGTTTTCTTAATTTTCTACCTAAATTATATATTCTTTTATTAATCTTTTTTAAGTCTTCTAAAGAATCTAATTGATTTCCCAATAAAAATTTATTATTGCCAAGCGGCTGTATTTCAAGAAAGTCATAAAATTTTGCAATATTAAATATCTCTCTATTGTTTTTATTATCTATAATAGCTCTATATAATTGTCCAGCTTCACAGGCTGAACCCAATAACAAATTATCTCTTATATGGGTTAACTCACTTTTTAAAACCCTCGGTTTACGGTAAAAATGATTTGTATGTGAACTAGAAACAAGTCTATAGAGATCCTTTAACCCTTCCTTATTTTTAGCAAATATAAGCAAATGATAGGGCGGTAATTCCTTCCAGTCCATATCTTTAGATAATGTGTTTATTTTATTTAATGAGATAACCTGGCGGTCTTTCATTAGTTTTATTAACTTTATTAACATTTCCGCCGTGGCCTTGGCATCATCCACAGCTCGATGATGATTATCAAGACCTATATTCAAATGTTTTGTTAAAGTATTTAATTTATGATTTTTTAAATCTGGCAATAAAGCACGGCTCAAATTTAAAGTATCCAGAACTGGATTACTAATCATTTTTTTATTTGTTTTTTTTAGCGCCATTTTTAAAAATCCGTAGTCAAAAACAGCATTATGTGCAGTTAATACCGAATCACCAATAAATTCAAGAAAATCATCTATTATTACTTCTAACTTTGGTGCCTCAGCAATCATTTTATTTGATATACCTGTTAGTTCAGTTATTTTAGCCGGTATAGCTTTATCAGGTTTAACAAATGTACCATATTCATCTATAATCTCATCATTTTCAACTTTTACAGCACCAATTTCAATAATTTCATCTTTTCTATTTTTTAAACCAGTTGTTTCAAAATCAAAAACAGTAAAACTTACATTCCCAAGATTTTCTCTATTTTCATTAATTATAATTGGTTCACCATCATCAACCATATAAGCTTCCATACCATATAATATTTTCACACCATGTTTTTTACCTGCTTTATATGCATCTGGAAAAGCCTGGACAACACCATGATCCGTAATTGCTATAGCCTCATGACCCCAGTCAGCAGCCCTTTTGACAGCCTTATTCAGATCAACAACAGAATCCATAGCACTCATTTGAGTATGAAGGTGAAGTTCTACACGTTTTCTTGAAGCATTATCATTTTTTTCTGTAAATTCCAGCTCACTTACAGAATCAGCAATCATAGTCAGGCCTTTAGCATATTTATCATATTGAACATATCCTTTTACTTTTATATATTGACCTTCCTTAATTCCACCATTCATTTTATTTTTTTTATTGGGAAATATTTTTACCGTAATTGAATTACTATTATCAGTTATATCTACTACATAAAAGGTATTTCCTCTTCTGGTATTTATCTCTTCAACTTCAAATACATGTCCTTCTACAATTAAATTATCTATCTCACTGTCAATTTCAGCAAGCGTGAAATTAGCTTCCTCTTTAATATTTTTTCCAAAAATAGTATTTGATTCACCTGTTTTATTTTTACTATTTTTCACTTTACTCGTACTATTATCTTGCTGAATGTTATTATTAACCCGATTCTGATAATCTTTAATATTGGTTTCAGGAATATCTTCCAGAAAGTCACCATTTATTACTTTAATATTTATTTTTTTAGATATTAAGTTACTGATTTGTTTTTCCAGAAATAGTTTTACATTTTCATCATTAAGCTTCTTATATGCCATATTACTTTCTGTTTCTATAATTAGCTCTTTCTCTTTAAATTTTAATATAGCTCTTTCCAACCAGCCGTTCACATAAGAATACTTATTCTTTAATCTGGCTAATATTTCAGGCCACAAAAATAGTATTTCCTGTTTTTCATTCATTACAGATAAGAAATCTATTTTATTAAAATTATATTCTGTTTTAATTTTATCTATAATTTCATTTTTTTTATCATTTGTAAGACTTTCAGCAGGGATAATACTACAGTTATTTTTATCTACTATAAAATATTTAATCTCTTTAATTTGAACATCATTAATTTTAATTACATCTATCATGATTTCCTCCAGTCAGTCGTTGTCCTACAAATAAAACACCAGGATAATTACCATATTCAACCATCAGTTTTTTATTTTTGATTTTAATAAAGCCTTAATTATATCCCAGTACATTTTACCGCGTGCAAGAACTCCTCTGGTAAAACCTCTTTTTTCCTCTTTCATAATATGCGTAAGTTCAGGTAATTCTACAAATTCCAGTTTTCCATTTTTTTTGACATGACTATTTAAGGCTATTTCAACACCAAAACCAGCTTTATGAAGATTTTCAATATCATCAATAACATCTTTTTTAACAGCACGCTGACCTGAAAGATTTGGTGAAATAAGTTGAGCTAAATCTGTTAATCCTCTTCCTTCATTAAATACTCCAATAGTCATATCTACTTTATTTTTTAAAACTGGTTCAAGTAAATTCTGAACATGATGAGTTTTTAAACCAATTAAATCTGCGTCAAGCATTAATATTACATCATTTGTTATTTCCTGAATTCCACGCTCAAGTGCAGCACCTTTTCCCTGGTTTTTATCAAATGAAATAACACGAGCTCCCGCTTTTTTTGCTGCTGTAGCAGTATTATCAATAGAACCATCGTCAATAACTAATACTTCATCAATTATATCCATTTGCTTTAATGAATCTATCACTGATGGTATAGTTTTCTCTTCATTATAAGCAGGTACTAGGGCTGTTACTTTCATCTTCTCCCCTCCTAATCTATCTCTGCTAAAAGCTCAACAATTGAGTCAACCGATTTGTCAAGCGGTAAATTCAATTCTTCACCAGTTTTTCTAACTCTGGCTTCAATATTACCGGCCTTTAAGGATCTGGCTCCAATTGTGATTCTTAAAGGTATTCCGATTAAATCAGCATCATTAAATTTAACCCCAGCCCTTTCTTTTCTATCATCTATTAAAACTTCAATATTTTTTTTCGTTAGTTCCTTATATATTTCTTCAGATTTTTCCTTGACCTTATCATTATTACCCAAAGATAATATAATAACCTGATATGGTGCAATTGCACTGGGCCAGATTATACCATAATCATCATGATGCTGTTCAATAGCCGCTGCTACCAGCCGGGTAATACCAATACCATAACTCCCCATTACAATATTTTTTTCTTTACCATTTTCATCAAGATAAGTTGCTCCCAGACTCTGGCTATACTTTGTTCCTAATTTAAAAATATGTCCAACTTCAATACCTGACTTAATTTCCAGTTTGCCGTCACATTTTGGACAATTGTCTCCTGCTTTAACTTTTCTTAAATCAAGATATTCATTCACCTGAAAATCTCTATCAGGATTTGCATTTTTATAGTGATAGTCTTCTTCATTAGCTCCAACAACTGCATTTTTTACAAATTCGACTTTATTATCAGCTACAATTTTTACATCTTCCATACCTACTGGTCCTATATAACCAGCAGCACTATCATAATATTTTGCAAAATCATCATCATCAACCGGGTTTATTTTAACTGCATCAAAATAATTTGCTAATTTTATTTCATTTAAAGTATCATCACCGCGCAGCAAAACCAGTACAGGTTCTTCATCAACTAAAAGAGCCAGAGCCTTAACAGTCTCTTTTGCATTAACTTTCAGAAAATCACTTACTTCTTCAATAGTCTTTTGACCAGGAGTATGTACTTTTTCAAGTTTTTTAAAATTTTCTTTTTTCTCACCATTAGGCTGAATCCCGGCTACAGCCCGCTCTACATTAGCAGCATAATCACAACTATCACAAAAAGCAAGTTCATCTTCTCCGGCATCAGCTAAGACCATAAATTCATGAGAATCATTACCACCCATTGCGCCTGAATCAGCTTCAACAGCACGTGTCTTAAGGCCGCAATTGGTAAAAGCTTTGCTATATGCATCATACATAGCCTGATAGCTTTCATCTAATCCCTGATAATCTGTATCAAAACTATAGGCATCCTTCATAATAAATTCACGTCCGCGCATGACACCAAAACGAGGGCGTATTTCATCTCTTACTTTTGTCTGAATCTGATATAAATTTAAAGGCAAATCTTTATATGATCGAATTTCGTCCCTGACAAGATCTGTAATAATTTCTTCATGGGTTGGTCCCAGACAATAATCTCTTCCTTTTCTATCTTCAAATTTTATCATCAAAGGTCCAAAACGATCCCAGCGGCCTGATTCTTTCCACAACTTTGCAGTATGTATAATAGGCATTAATAATTCCTGTGCACCACTTTCATTCATCGCTTCTCTAACTATATTTTCAATCTTTTTGATAACACGGTATCCTAACGGTAAATATGAATAGATGCCTGCAGTTAAAGTCCTCATCATTCCAGCTCTTAACATCAGTTTATGACTGACAACTTCAGCCTCTGCTGGATCTTCTTTTAATGTTGGTAAATACATATTTGACATTCTCATCATAAACAACTCCTTACAATTTATTTATTTCTTTCATTAATTCTTTCAATAATTCCTCTTCTTCAACTTTTTTTACTAACTGTCCTTTTTTAAAGATTAATCCCTTTCCTTTACCACCGGCAATACCGATATCAGCTTCCCGGGCTTCACCAGGCCCATTGACTGCACAACCCATAACAGCAATAGTTATCTGATTGTCCAGATGACTGACTGCCTTTTCAACCTTGTCGACCAGATCAACCAGGTCTATATTGGTACGGCCACAGGTAGGACAGGAGATAATTTCTGGACCACGTTTTCTAAGTCCCAGTGATTTTAATATTTCCCATCCAACTTTTACTTCTTCAAGTGGCTCACCAGTTAAAGAGATTCGAATTGTATCTCCTAAACCTCTTGATAATAAGCTTCCAATACCTACAGCCGATTTAATGGTTCCTGACCAGGGTGTTCCGGCCTCAGTAATACCTATATGAAGTGGGTAATTATATTTTTTAGCAAATAATTGATAGGCCTTAATAGTCATCATAACATCAGTAGCCTTTAAGGAAATTACAATATCATGAAAATCATTTTTCTCCAGTATTTTTATATGACTGGCAGCACTTTCTACCATTGCTTCAGCTGTGGGCTGACCATATTTCTCTAGCAACTTTTTTTCAAGAGAACCTGAATTAACACCTATTCGTATTGGAATATTTACTGATTTAGCTTTTTCAACAACTTGTTTGACACGGTCAGCTTTGCCTATATTACCAGGATTAAGCCTAAGTCCATCAACTCCCTGTTCTACTGCCTCTAAAGCCAGTCTATAATCAAAATGAATATCTGCTATTAGAGGAATAGTTACTGCCTGCTTAATTCTACTTAATATTTTGGCTGTTTTCCTATCAGGTACAGCAACTCTAATTAATTCACAACCATTTTCAGCTAATTCTTCTATTTGAGCAACCGTTTCTTTTATATTAATTGTTTTGGTATTGGTCATAGACTGTACACTAATGGGAGCATCTCCACCTACCGGCAAATCTCCATAATAAACTTTCCGTGTTTTTTTTCTCATTTAAAAAAGTATCCTCCCTAAATCTTTAAAAATTACAAAACCCATAAATAATAAGAGTACAGCTAATCCGATTAAGTTAATAAGGTTTTGTTTGTCAGAATTCAGAGGTTTACCTCTAATCAACTCTACAAATATAAATAAAATGTGACCACCGTCTAGTGCAGGTACAGGAAATAAGTTTAATAATCCTAAATTAATACTTAGTAATGCGGTCAGTTCCATTACACTTTTAAGTCCTATTTCTGCTGCCTGACCTACCAAGCTGGCTATCATTACAGGTCCAGCTATATCATCCCCTGATACCTGTCCCGTAACCATTCCAATTATTCCAGTAATTAATAATTTTATCGTCTGCCAGGTCTGTAAAAATCCCAGTTTCAAACCTTCAACCAGGCCGACATACCGTCTAACTGTCTGGCCCTCAATTCCAATAACAAATTTGTCAAATTGTTCTATATATTTGGGAGTAATATCAAAAATTTTCCTCTCCCCATTCCGGATAACCTCAATTCTTAATTTATTGCCTGAATTACTGATAACAGAATCTATATCTTCCCAATTTTTGATTTGAATATCATTTATTCTTACAATCTTATCTCCTATTTTTAGACCGGCTTCTGCAGCAGGTAGACCAGGATTTATATCTCCAATTATATTTGAATTAACAGCTTTTTCTGGTATGCCAAATCCAATAAAGAGCAGACTAAAAAATAAAACAGCTAATATAAAATTCATTAATGGCCCGTTAAAAATAACAGCAAATCTCTTCCATGGTGATTTTTGATCAAAACACTCGCCCATTTCCCGTGCTTCTTCATATATTTCTTTTTCTTTTTCACTCATATTTTCATCAGGAGGAACTTCACCGGTCATTTTACAGAAACCGCCCAAGGGGATACCCCTGATTGAATATACAGTTTTGCCTTTTTTATATGATAGTAATCTAGGGCCAAATCCCAGAGCAAATTCCTCTACTCGTATACCTACAGCTTTGGCAGTTATATAGTGACCAAATTCATGTATAAATATTAAAATACCCAGAACAAGTATAAAACTAATCAGAGTTAACACTATTTAAAGCCTCCTTAGCCATCCTTCTCGACCATTCATCAACCTGATATATATCATCAAGAACAGGATTATATATAATATTATGTTTATTCATCACTTTTTCAATAATTATTGGAATATATGTAAAAGATATTCTATTTTCCAAGAAGTTGTTAACAGCTATTTCATTAGCACCATTAAATACTACCGGAAGAGTTCCACCTTCTTTACCAGCTGTGTACGCCAGTTCTAAACCAGGAAACTTTTTAAAATCAGGTTTTTCAAAATTTAGTTGCGCTGTTTTATATAAATCCAGTTTTTTACTTTTACCACTATGTCTATCAGGATATGTAAATATATATTGAATCGGTATCTTCATATCAGCAACACCAAGTTCTGCCATTATTGATCCATCCACAAATTCTACCATAGAATGAATAATACTCTCTGGATGAACTACAACTTTTATATTATCATAAGGCTGTTGAAAAAGCCAGTGAGCTTCAATAACTTCCAGACCTTTATTTATTAACGTTGCAGAGTCAATGGTTATTTTACCACCCATATCCCAGTTGGGATGGTCAAGAGCCTGTTTAACACTTACATTATTTAACTTCTCTTCAGGATATTCACGAAATGGACCACCGGAAGCAGTTAATATGATTTTTTCTACCTCACTTTTATCATGTCCTTTCATTATCTGGAAAACAGCATTATGTTCACTATCAATAGGTAATATTTTATTTTTATTTTCTTTGATGTATTTTTGAATTACTTCTCCTCCGATAACCAGACTTTCTTTATTGGCCAGTCCTAATTTTTTACCACTTTTTAAGGCGGCCATAGTTGGTTTTAAACCAACAGCCCCCACTAAAGCATTTATGACAAGCTCGGCTTCTACCTGACCGGCCAGATATTCAAGTCCTTTTTTACCACTTAATATTTTTATATCATGATTATCCAATCTATATTCTAACTCTTTAGCCAGATGCTCATACATTATAACCAGATATTCAGGTTGATATTTGACAGCCTGTTTTTCCAGTAAATCTATATTACTGTTTGCTGTAAGACCAACAATCTTCCATGTTTCATCCAGATGGTCTATTACTTCCAGGGTTTGGGTTCCGATTGACCCGGTTGATCCAAGTAAAACTAACTTTTTCATATTATATATTCACCCTTTTATTTTTATTATATTAATGTTAAATAATACCTTACCGATAACAAGTACTGCAGGCCCAATTATAAATCCTGTTGTTCCAAATACCCTATAACCTACATATAATGCAGACATTACAGTTAGAGGATGAAAACCAAGACTACTTCCCATTACATTTCCTTCAGCTCCCTGTCGAACTGCAGCCATTATCGTATATAAAATCAATAATCTTAAGGCAAATGAAAGCTGACCGCCAATAATAGAGTATATTATCCAGGGTACAAAGATTAATGCCGGCCCGATTATTGGTATTAAATCTAAAATAGCTGCAGTGATAGCAACTGTTACAGCGTAAGGTATCCTCATAATTACCAGTCCAACTACTGTAATAAGTCCAGTAATAGATATTAAAATCAATTCTGCCCTTATATAGCCAACAGCAGAGCTAATCAATTCTTTTTCAACTTTAAATACAGTACCCTTTAATTTGTCAGGAAATAAGCCTATTACAAAATCATTAATTATATCAATATCCCTACTCATAAAAAATGTAGCAATAAAACTTATAAATAAAATAGAAATAAACATGGGTAGCTTAGAAATCATATTAAATAAACTATTTGTCAATATAATAACTCCATCTTTAACTGTATTATATAATAACTGTAAATTTTCATTGATAGTATTCTTGACAGCGGCAGATATTTCTAAATTATTAACAAATTTTTCCAGTTTGTTATTTTGATTTATAAACCACTGTATCTTATTCCCCAGTGTCCTGTAATCAGGTATATTTTCAACCAGACTATTTAATTCCAAATATATATGCGAAATACCAAATATGATAAAAGTAATTATAATTGAAATAAATAATAATAGAACAATAAATACTGCCAGTCCGCGTCTGAAAAAAGTATTCTTTTCAATAATATTGACAATAGGGTTTATCATACTGGCAAAAACAACTGCAATAATAAATGGACAAAACCAGATAAAAATATATTTAATAACAATAATAAAAATGACAGTAATTATAACCAGCATAAAAAACATAATTATTTTTTTTATTATATATTCCATATTTACCATTCCCAATAAATTTTAACAGTAAAAAATGTAAACATAATTTTACTGCCTTTTTAAAAATTTATTAAAAATGATAATTAATTATGAAATATATTTAATTATACTTTTATAATAACTCTCATACTTTATACTACTTTTAGCCGACTGTTATTAATTATGATTATGTATTTAATATTAATTCTATAAAATAAAAAGTAAATGGTGCTGAAAATAATAAACTATCAAATCTGTCCAGCACACCGCCGTGCCCTGGGATAATATTTCCTGTATCCTTTATGCCAACTGATCTTTTTATACTTGATTCAAATAAATCACCAGCCATGGCAATAAATGAAACCATTATACCATAAATAAACCAATAAAATGAAAAAACATCTAAATATAATGTATAAAAACTTATTACCAAAGTACATAATAATAAACCGCCTACAGCACCTTCAATAGTCTTATTAGGGCTTATATTACGGGCTAATTTTTTCTTTCCAAAAATCATTCCTGTAAAATATGCACCGGTATCTGTAGCCCAGGTAGCTATTAAGACTAACCAGATTGCTCTAGTGTTATTAAAGGGGGCAGTACTATAGTCTCTTAATAACAATAGAAAAATCATACCAGCAGTAATATATACAAGACCAAAAAATTTATAACTTATTTTTTTATGAAAATTATTAAAATCAAAGATTAAATTATATAAGAGAAATATAAATAATATTGTAAATATACTTATCCCATATGATAAATTAATAATATTATTATTAATAAAATAAATAGAAATAATAGTAAACAGACTAAAGATAGCCAGTATATACTTATTCTGAGAAATTTCATTTATCATATTACTGTATTCAATTACAGCACTATATGCTAAAATTAATGTTAAAAATGCAAAAGAATATGAGTTCCACATAATAAAGATTATAAATATAACAATACCTATAAAAGCACTTATTATTCTTTTAGCTAACATAGTTTATTCACCCATTTCTTTTAGTCCGCCAAATTTTCTGTTTCTTTGTTGAAAAACATTTATTGATCTTTCAAAATCTCTGGTACTAAATTCAGGCCAGTATTTATCAATAAAATAAAGTTCTGCATAGGCACACTGCCACAGTAAAAAATTACTCAGCCTTTTTTCACCACCGGTTCTGATTAATAATTCTATATCTTTTAAATATGGATTATAAAGATACTTCTCCAGTTGTTCTTCATTAATTTTTTTTATATTATTTTTCTGATTAGAATTTTGCAAATAATTTTTAACCATATCACAAATTTCAGCCCTACCTCCATAATTGAAAGCAATATTTAACATGAGTCCGTTATTAGGCTTTGTTTTATTCTCAATTGATTTAATTACATCTATTAAATCATCAGGCAAACTTTTTCTTCTTCCTATTATTTTTACCCTGACATCATTTTTAAATAAATCCTGTGCCTGTGTAATAAGTGTTTTTTTAAACAGACTTAATAAAAATTTTACTTCTCTACCGGGGCGTTTCCAATTTTCTGTTGAAAAAGCATATACCGTTAATGACTTTATACCCATTTGACCTGCTTTTTTTGTTATTTTTTTTAAGGTTTTAACACCTTCTTGATGGCCTTTACGGCGGGGCAAATTCCTTTCTTGAGCCCAGCGTCCATTTCCATCCATTATTATAGCTACATGTGAAGGTACGTTCATTTAATCTCACCCTGTCTTAAAAGTAATCACCCCCTCATTTTGAGGGGGATTTTTAAACTATTTATATTTTTCATAACTCCAGATGATATCCATTTCTCCATTATTTTTTTCATCTACAGCTATAACTCTCTTATCCCCAAGTCCATGTCTTTTTTCTGGAGGAGCGGTTTTTATCTTATTATATTCATAATCATAATTATTTAAAATATTTTCGGCTTCAGCCAATCTTAATCCATTTAGTACTGGTAGTTTATCCAAATCCAAACTATACCTCCATTATTTCTTCCTCTTTTTCTTCCAGTAACGTATCAATTGTATTAATATACTCATCAGTTAATTCCTGTATATTATCTAATCCTCTATGGTAATTATCTTCAGATATTTCACTATTACTTTCTAATTCTTTTAATTCATCATTGGCTTCATGTCGTATACTTCTAATAGCAATTCTTCCGGTTTCTGCTTTATCATGAGCTATTTTTACTAATTCTTTTCTGCGCTCTTCAGTTAAAGTAGGTATATTAATTCTGATAACATTACCATCATTATTGGGTGTTAACCCTAGATTTTCTTTCAGTATAGCTTTCTCTACATCTCCCAGGGCAGATTTATCCCAGGGCTCTATTACAAGCAATCTTGCCTCTGGTGCTACTACTTTTGCCATTTGTTGTAATGGAGTCTTAGTACCATAATAATCCACCATAATGTTTTCAACCAGAGAAGGTCTGGCTCTACCGGTTCTCACAGTATTAAAATCTTCTTTCGTAGCTTTTAGTGCTTTTTCCATTTTCTTTTCAGCATTTTTTCTTACCTTTTCAATCAATTCTTATCCCCCCAGTAAATAATGCTAACGAACGTATGTGCCGATTTTCTCACCTAAAACTGCTCTCTTGATATTACCATTTTCTTTTACTCCAAAAACAATCAAAGGTATATCATTATCCATACATAATGACACAGCAGTTGAATCCATAACTCTTAACGAATTTTTCAATACATCAATATAGGCAAGTTCTTTATACATAACAGCATCAGGATTTAAAACTGGATCTGAATCATAAACTCCATCTACACTTTTTGCCATTAAAATAGCATCAGCTGATATTTCTGCAGCTCTTAAAGCTGCAGTCGTATCTGTTGAAAAAAATGGATTACCAGTACCAGCTGCAAAAATGACCACCCTTCCTTTTTCCAGATGTCTAATTGCTCTTCTTCTTATATAGGGTTCTGCAACCTGTCTCATTTCAATTGCTGACTGAACTCTGGTTTCCAGTCCTAATTTTTCTATAGCATCCTGTAAAGCAAGTGCATTTATTACAGTAGCCAGCATTCCCATATAATCAGCAGTACCACGATCCATACCTTTAGCACTACCAGCAATTCCGCGGAATATATTCCCACCGCCAACTACTACAGCCATTTCTACACCAGTTTTATCTACTACATTGAAAATTTCAGCAGCCACATTTTTAGTTATTTCTGGATCAATACCAAAACCTTTATCCCCTGACAGGGCTTCACCGCTTATTTTCAAAAGAACACGTGTATATGCAGGTCTTTCACCCATTAATATTTACCCTCCAATATAAAATATTCGCTATCAATCAAATAATCCCTTTTTTTTATATAAATTTTACTTTAAAAAAGAGAACACACCCCTGTGCTC
>JBMCBT010000041.1:0-15516 GCA_048623215.1 Halothermotrichaceae bacterium | reverse complement strand
TCTTCCAGGTACATACAAACAACTCTATCTACAAATTCATTAAAACTCATATCATCTTTTATTAATTTTTTCCTTAATTCTTGTTGTTTCTCTTTATCCATTTTATATGTAGCTCTTTTCATCCGCATCAAAAAAACCTCCTTTATCGGACGCATAACTTCAACTGTGATTTATTCACAGTATTCAGTTTAATGACCTTCCATCCATTTACCCCAGCCTTCAGTTTGCTCTTTTGGGTCAATTTGGTCTTCTAAATACAAATCTATTGCCTTGTCCAGAAAATTATCAAAATCCAATCCCTTTTCTTCTAATTTTTCTATCAATTTTTTATAAGTTTTTTCGGGAATTCTATATGACATCCGTCTTTGTACCATCTAATAAATCCTCCTTTATATAATTTTAAATTTCTCAGTTATAAAAATAAAAAATTCACCTCTTATATATTATTAATTATACAAAAATATTAAAACTCCTGTAATTTTTTATCAAAAACATTTATACAGACTCCCAGTAATCCAGGACCGGCATGAACCACCATCGCCGGGCTAATCTCACCTAAAAATGATTTCTTTACATTTTTTAATTGCTTTAATTTGTTCAACAATTTTTTTGCTTCATCGACAGCATCTGCATGCATAACATCTACAGCACAATTACCTTCATTAATTCTTTCTTTAGAAATCTTAAATAATTTATTTATTGATTTTTCTCTACTACGAGCTCTATCAAATGTAAAATACTTTCCCTCTTCATCTATAGATATTATTGGTTTTATATTTAATAATTGACCAATTGTCCCTTTTACCTTGCCAATTCTACCACCCTTTTTAAGATACTTAAGAGTACCTACAACAAAAAATACTTTAATGTTATCAATATGATCTTTTATTTTTTTAACAATTTCTTCAAAACTAATTTTATTTTTATTAATAAGGTCTTTTGCAAATAATACTAACCGTCCCAGACCTAGAGAAAGCATTTTAGAATCTATTACTTCTATTTTAATATTTTTAAAGTCTTTACTCACCATCTTACTGATATTATATGTGCCGCTTAATCCAGATGAAATATGTATAGCAATGATCTGAGTGTATCCTTTCTCTCTTAATTCTATAAACTTTTGTTTGATCTCATCAGGTCCCGGCATTGAAGTAGTTGGAATTTCCTCCTCAAATTTTAGGCACACATCATTTGGCTCTATATCAATTCTATCTCTATATTCTTTGTTCCCATATATTATTTTCAGGGGAAGAGAATAAATAGAATATTTTTCCAACAATTCTTCAGGCAAATCACAGGTGCTGTCAGTTAATAAGGCTGTTTTTTGCTTTGATTGGTTGTTTGTCATAATAACCTCCTTGAATTTATATATATATATATTAATACTTATTATTTTATTACAATTAGAAGTTTTTATCAAACTATTGATACAAATAAATAACTGCAGAAGAATTATCCTCTGCAGTTATTCTATAATCTATTAATATAGCCATTACAAACTGACAGCTATATTAGCCTGCTGGCACGAGTATTCTCTGTCCTATCTCTAATTGTTCCGGGTTAGTAATATTATTAATTTCTATCAATCTATCTACAGTTGTTCCATACCTTTGTGCTATCAAATAGAGAGTATCTCCTAATTGAACTACATAAGAAACGTACTGTCCTGGTGCCGTTGGTTCTTGGGTTGGCGGCTGTTCTACTGGTTCACGAGAGATATCAGTAATTACCGGTACTCTTACTCTTTCAGTTACAAGTAAATCAACATTAAGAATTGCACGTACTCTTATTTGATTTTCAGATACCACACTACCAGTTATTCGATTTATACTAATATCAGCATAAGCCTGCATATCAGACTCAACTTCTGGAATATCAATATAATTGCTAAAAGTAATTGTAGCCGGAGTGAAATACACTGGTTGGTCTGGTAAATCAGCTACATAGATAATATTAGCATCTATTATACCATCAATTAAAACCCCACCATCTTCAGCCACTACATCTATACTGCCACCCTGTATGTTTCCACTAACACTAATAACTCTATCCACATTGGGATTTCCTTCAGGAATTGTAATTAGTTCTCTACTAGATATTCTTGTTCTCTGCTCTACTACAACTCTTTCTACAATTACTGTTCTCCTTACTGGAAATAAGCGGTCAGGTGTAAGGACTTCTGTTGGAAGTTCTACCACTCTTTCTTCCACTACCAGTATATTAAATAATACTTCTGTGCTAATTCTCACTCTTCTTCTATCATTTAAATCTATGTTTTCTTCTGTTACATTTATATTAACAAAAGCTTTCATATCAGGTGTTATTCCTCTAAACGGAAAACTTTCATTAAATCCATATGTTAAGCTGACAAATTCAATTTGGCCCTGTTCATCGACATATAGTACATCACTATCTATTCTTCCCCTTACTCTGACCCGATCATAACCTGTAGTTATTTCTGAAATCTGTACAGTGCTCTCCACACTAACCAATCTTCGAATATTTTTTTCATCAGACGGAAGTCTTACGATAGACTCTAAATCCCTGCTAAAGTTTCGCTCTCTTACCTGACGCTGTATCCTAAATTCTCTTCTGCGAAATTCTACTTCCGGCACTTCACCAATTGGGGTAACTGTATCTGGAGCTGTAATATCAAGTTCACTTACAACTGTAAACTCCAGTTCAACTAAACGCTCACTTATCAAGTTAAAATCTATGTCAGTAATAAGAGCTTCAATATCAGCATCTAATCCAGGCCGTGCTCCCTGAACACGAACTCTATCTGTAAAAGTAAAACTACGTTTAAAACTAACAACATTGGAAGGATCCTCTGCAGACGCGAAAAAAATAGTACTTCTAATAACCCCACTAATAATTACATATCCAGTACCTGGTTCAACATCTGTTATTTCCACTCGGGCATTAACACTAACTACACGCTCAGCTGCAGGTAGACTCGAAGGTATATTTGCATTTCTGATTACTTCTGTTTCTAATGTTCTACTAACAATAGTTTCATCTACTCTTAACGGCTGCGGCATCAATATCCCCCTTTCACCCTTTTCTTATTTTTATTATTTTCTTGACTTTTTGTGGTTTTAAGTTTACTTTTCGTTTATTTGTTTTCTTCTCGTTTTTATTTTTACTCATAGTTAATACCTCCTGAAAGTTTGGTATCCTTATAACAGTATATGTGTCTATATAAATAATAGTGATAAAAAAAAGAACTGTAGGCCGCCCCCACAGTTCTTTCCTACTTAACCTTTAGGTCGTATTATATCACTAGGCACACATATTTTTTGGCCAACCTGTAGATTATCCGGATCAATATTTGGATTAGCTTCTATTAAAGCATCTACAGTAGTATGGTACTTTCTGGAAATTCTCCAGAGGGTATCACCCGACTGTACAACATAAACCACATATGAAGGGGGACATTCATCATCAGCTGCCGGTGAAACAACAACTATATCTGTAACTATTTCCAGTTGTCTATATTCTGTAACTTTAACAAATTTACGAAGGACTATATCAAACTCAATAGCTGAACATGCTTCTACACCTTCTTCAGTCGTCTCACAATTAACTAATTCCGCACTAACTTTTTGAACAACCACTTCTGTATGGGTATTCATGCCTGGCTCTGTACCCGGTATATCAATGAAATTATCAAAATTAAAGGGTGGGTCATCTTCTGTTTCCGGACGTTCTACATAATGAACTGGTTGTTGGAATTCAGTATCCGGTACACTTCCAACATAAACTGCACCTGCCTGAATATCCCCTTCTAACATTACTCCACCGGCCTCAGTCATTGCTTCATAATCAAGTATTTGTGCATATGATTCAACAATTCGCAGTGCCAGAGGTTTTTCAGATGGAATACTCAATCTTTTGGTAAAAGTTTCATGAACTACATCTTCTCCTATTACATCTTCTACTCTGAGTAAATCCCTTTCAATTTCAACCTGATCACTGATTACATCTGTTATTACTGTTACCTGCTTGGGTTCTGTTACTTTAACAAAAACTCGTAGTACAACATCCAGTTCTACTCTTTCCTGACCATTTTCGTCAGCAACAATATCGTAAGATACTCGCTGGATAGTCACATTTGCATAGGCATTCAAGCCCTCAAGAGCACCAGCAATATCTATGCTTTCATTAAATGTATAACTGCCTTCCAGAAAATGAACAGGCTGTTCATCCACATCAGCTACATACATTACTCCCCCTTCAACATTACCACTTACTGTAACAGCATCATCTGATACATCAGTAGTTATAGCAGTAATATCTGCAGAGGCATTCAAAATTCTTTCAATAGGTGGTTTATTTAAGTTATCAGGAAGAGGAAGGGTTCCTGTCGCAACTACAGTAACAGTATTTTCACCAATAACATCCTCAATTCTGAGCAGTTCTTCAGTTATGTTTTCTTCAGAAATTCCACTTACATCAGTTATTACAGTTATTTGTCTATATTCTGTAACCTTTACAAACTTCTGGATGACAACAGTAACTTCAAACTCTCTAACATCTTCTGCTTCCATAGGTAATTGTGTAAATGAAACTCTCCTGATATTAACATCTGCAAAAACGTTCATACCAGGTTCTGCCTCCGGAATATCTACGAAGTTTGTCAATGGTAATTCACCTTCAACAAAGTGAACAGGCTGCTGTAGTTCATCTTCAGATACTGTGCCTACATATACAACTCCTACCTCTACTGTTCCGTTAAGGTCTACTCCACCTTCTTCAATAGTAGTATCCAGGTCTGCAATCTGAAATGCTTTAGCTTCAATTATTCTCTGGGCTCCTGGTTTTTCATTCGGTATTTCAATTGTACCTGAAATTGTTTCAGTAATAGTGTCTTCACCAATTACATAATCAACTCTGATTAGCTCTTCATCAAAATTAATAGCCAATCTTTATTCCTCCTTTCCAGGTTTTAATAAACTTATCACTTATAATATATGCATCAATAGATAATGTGTGAAAGATATAGTTTTCTTACTTAATTTATATATAGTTTGACTTTAAAATATGACAAACATTTTATCAAATATTTACTTCACTACATATTATATTCTATTAAGATTAATTTTGGAGGTAATAATATGCCATTCGGTTATTCAGATAAAATATTTAAATATCCTGCTGTTCAATATATACCACTTGATAAATATAATACATTAAGTAAAAATAACAATCCTAATATAAATTCAAACCCTCATATGAAATTATATACTGACAATGAAAATAATAATTTAAATAAAAAGTTGTCCTATCTGGGAATAACACAGGACTATAATATTAAAAAAAATCAACTAGGTTTACTAATCCATAATGCAGAAGTTGATATTATTCAATATCGAGGGCATGAAGTAATAATGGTGGGCAAAAAAAAGGATAATAGTTTTGAAGTTTTCACAATTACAAAAAAATATTTTTACAAAGATAGCCTTGGTTTCATTTTGTATGATGGTACCAACAGCAAAAAGATGGATTATATTTTTGTTAATAAAATATAAAAACAAATAAAAAGCCCGGCATTTAGCTCAGGCTTTAATTACATCATTATCTTCTAATTTTGCTTGACAGATATTAAATTGTATATCTTCTGTAATTTGCAAAAATACTTCAATAATTATTGTCTGTCTTAACTTTTTACATCCTGCTGTTAAATTTTGTTTGCTGTAAATTATTTCTGTAATACCCTCTGCTTTCATACCCTCCCGGGCTCCATTTAATACAACCAGTGTCGTAAAGGGTTTTTTGCTTTCTTGATAATGTTCTACGCCTTTCTCATCTATATAATATAATCGCTGGCTTATTAGACCATTAACCAGAGCCTTATCCTCTAATAAATTAATATTTAATTTTTCTATTTCGGATTTTAAAACTTCCACTTTTACAGCAGCATTCTCTAATTCTATTGTTATCTCTATATTTAACTCATTAATATTTTCTGTAATGATTTCCGGCATCATCACCAATTCGTCTTTTCCTGTGACTATATTTAAGGGGGCATATTCAATAACGGTGACACCTATATCGGTTATAAAAGCCTCACTACTGGACTCTGAACCATTTTCTATATAATCTATTTTTGATTTCAACTCTGCTGTCATATTTGGTCTTGCTCCAGGTACATTAATATACATATCAAAATTTATTTTATGTTCCTGACTATGTTCTGTTTGATCTTCTCCTTTATAAAACAGCTCCCTCAGGATAACACCTCTTACTAGTACTCTATCTTCAATTACCTCACTTCGACAGGCTACTAGATTATACTTATTATCCAGAACCTGACTGATAGATACATTGGCTGGTAATTTTGTTTTTACAACATGTTTTTTAGATTCTACACCTATTATTCTTTCTGCTTTTATTAAAGGTCCGCCTCCTGTTTTTATCATTATATTTTTATTTAATAATAACTTTACAAAAAACTGTAATACTACCTGTTGTCGGAGAGCCTGGCCTTCACCGGTTATATGTGAATTAATATACTCAAATGTAGGCTCAACTAATACATTCATTCCTGTTTCAGCACCAGGAATATCCACCAGATAATTAAAATAATTATTCTTGCTTTGATGATAAACTCTATTATCCTCCCCTACGTAAAAAACATCAGTATGTAGTATTCCCTGAATAATTACCTTATCTTTAATTACTTCAGCCTCTATGGCATCGATATAAACTTTAGTATCTTTAAGAGCAACAGCTTTCTGTCTTAAACTAATAGTAGAAATATTAATCTTTTCTATCACATTTTCACCTCTTACTACTGCTGCCTTAATCATATCTATATCCGTATCAGCCATATTTTTACCTCCTTTTTCCCTTTTTAAACCTCTGGAATTCTCATCAGTTATTTTTCCTACCACGGTGTCTTTGAGTCCTGTATTTGGTTTATTATTTTCTGTTTGTAACCTATAGTCATTATTTTCAAAATTAGTATTTCTTTGATAAGCATTTTCATATTCCCTTCGATTAACTCCAGGTGGTTTTTTTCTTTTTTTAAATAAGTCAATATCTATCGTTTTATTAATTTTCTTTATAGAGTTATCTATATATGTATAAAGATAAATAACACTTGCTGAAAATGTTAATATAATTGCTATCAGAACTATCCAGTTTAACAAAAAACCACCCCCAATATAATATATAATATGGCGTTTTATACAAAACGTGAATGAGCTATATTGACTAATAAAAATAGCTAATTGATATTTTATTTAAAAATAGAACCCGATTAAGGGTTCTACTTAGCTGTAATATTTTTATCTAGCTGGGTCTGGGCTATCAATAAAAAGCTGTACAATCATAAATCCATTTTCTTGATCAGCAATAACTCCAACCCCTACTTTATCATAACGTTCTTTTAATATATTATCTTTATGCTTTTGACTTTCCAGTAACGAAGAAAATGCCTGCTCAATGGTTTCTGCATTAGCCAGGTTTTCTCCTGCCAGAGAAAAGTCTATTCCACTTTCCCTAATCATAGTAAAAGGACTCCCATAAGTAGGGGATTGATGATCAAAATAATCTTTATCGATCATATCTTCAGCCTTAAGCCTGGCTGCTTTAACTAATCTTTTATCAATCTCCAGTGACTTTAGTCCATTTTCTTTTCTCTCTTCATTTATTAAATCCACCATCTTATTTTCCTGCTGAACATTATTTTTAGCAGCTTCAGCTGGTGGCGTTGTTGATTTGTTATTATCAGAAAGTTCATCTGCTCCTATATTTAAACCTTTCTTAATTGTGGAAGTTATCATATCATCATTACCATTATCAGTTGAATTTCTTGTCATTAACCGTATTATCCACAACATTACCAACCCTTTGACAACGGTAAAAATGCTGCCTTGATGCTCATTCCAGAAATCAGCATATGCTCTTTCAGCACCAAAAACTCCAAAAATAAAAATATTAGCCACCATAACAATTACAAGTAATACAGCAATTTTACTGGAATTTAAATATTTCAACCCCTCACCCCCTCTAAATTGCTTTGTTTTATTATAACATGAGTCATTGTTTAATAACTAATGTAATATCTGGAAAAAAGAAAAACCGCTGTTACGCGGTTTTAATAAAAACAGTATAGTTTAATTATTTTTCATAAAACTCTAATTCAATATTACTGACAGGTACTTTAATTTCTATAAAAGTTTTATTTTCAGCTTCCTCATAATTATCAGTTCTAAAAGATTTACTTCCAGAATAGTATAACAACCCTTCCTCACTAAAATTATCTCTATTAATAACACCCTGTGACTTAATTTCAATACCCTGATTATAAGGTACACTTAATTCCACCTGAGCAGCTCCGGAATTTAATTCTATATTTCTGGCATAATCTCCGAGCTTTATTTCAAGGTCACCAGCACCTATTTTAATATCACAATTATCAATCATTAAGTCTGAAAAATCAAGGTCTAATTCGCCGGCACCTGCTTTAACATTTATATCAAGTGGAATCTGGTTGCCTAGATAAATATTCCAGTCATTTACATCCTCTGATAAATCAAAATCAGATATGCCAAAAAAACTATAAGTTCCCTTCTGATATATTTTCAATTTACCTTCTCTGGAACTATCAAAATTTATCACATCTATATCAGGTTTGAATTCATCATATTTTAAATCAGCATAAAAGAGATTATTGTTATCATTAACTTTATCTAATTTCAAACTACCAGCAGGAAATTTTAGATCTACATCCAATAACTCCATATCTTCTTTATATTCTCTGTTTTCCTGGAGAATGCCGCTGTGCTCATAGCCATAACGATAATAGCTGTAAAAATTAGGCCCGACTGTCATCACAAATATCAGTGTTGCAACTATAAGTAAGGGAACAACCCACCAGAGCTTTGTCTTTTTCAGCAGAATATTTAATCCAATAAAAACAAGGATTAACGGCCATAATTTAAATAAAAGCCTCCAGTTTATACCGGTATTTATCCCCATGGTATTCAACAAAAACATTGTCCCCAGAGCAATTAAAACTATACCCACAACTATTTGTGAGCGAGAATTTTTAGTCATTAATCCCTAACCCCCTTAACTAAAAGACCAAAACCAAGAGCAACTATTATTAACGGCCATAATTTTTCCCAGTTAAAATGATACCAGTTATCAAAAAGAAATAACCCTCCGACAGCTACCAGGATAAACCCTATTGTCCGCTGTTTTTTTTCATTTTTCTCTTCATTATCGCTTTCTATTATTATTTCTTTATTCTTATCCTTTCCGCTTTCAACATCTTCCGCTTCTTCGTCACTAACTTTTGCCTCAAAAAACTCTGTTTCTTCTTCCTTGTCCAGAGGTTTTTCTGGTATAACTATCCAGGCAATTATATAAAACAGTACAGATATTCCCCTGGCTAATGCCAGTAGAACAAATGCTAACCTTATCCAGGTAGAATCAATATCTAAATATTCACCCAGTCCACCGCAAACTCCACTAAGAAAACGATCCCTACGTGACCTATAAATTTTCTTGTTTGACATAACCTCACTCCTTTAACTAATATAATTTTTTATATTTATAATTACTAATTAATTGTGAACATTTATTACTATTTTCTTAATATAATATTAACCATCTATTACAAAAGACCTTTATTAATTTTAAATAATATTTTATTATTAATAAATTTTTAGTCAGCTTTTATGTAATGACACATAATTATAATAAAGGCATATAATCAGAACTGCTTTCTCCTCTTTCAATAAATTCACCGGCAAGTCTAACCAGTACATCCATTCCTGCTTTTATTTTTTTATCACCTGCAGCAGCAAAACTTAATCTGAAATATTTTGTCGGTTTATTATTTACAGAAAAAGCTCTTCCTGGTAAAAAAGCTACCCCATTTTTGGCAGCCATCAAATAAAAGGCATCACTACTTAAATCTTCAGGTAAAGCAAGCCAGAAATATAGGCCGCCTTTAGGACCGGAAATAAGACTAATCTCTACCGGGAAATAACGAATTTTTTCTTTCATTAAATAAAATCTCCTGTTAAAAACAACCCTCATTCTCTTTAAGTGTTTTTCCCAAAACCCATTTCTAATATATAGGTCAAAAGCCCTTTGAGTAAGACCAGAACTTGATATATCAGTAAAATATTTAGCAGCCAGAACTGGTGTTAATATCTTATTGGGAAGAACCATAAAACCCAATCTTAAACCAGGCATAAATAATTTTGAATAACTTTTGATATAGATAACTCTATTATCTCTATCCAGACTCTTTATTGGGACGGGTTTATCACCATGATAATATAATTCAGAAAGACAATCATCTTCGATTATATAAAAATCATGTTTTGAAGCTAATTTCAGTAATTCTTCCTTTTTATCATCACTCCAGGTAATCCCTGTAGGATTTTGAAAACTACTCATCATATACACTAAAGAAATATTAGTCTTTTCAAGAATGTCCTTAATCTCTTCCAGATTCATCCCATCATTTTCTAAAGTCACTGATCTGATATTGGCACCTCTATTCCGAAAAGCAGTCTTAGCAGCAGAATAGGAATATTCTGATACCAGTACTGTATCAGTATAATTAATCAACACTTTGGATATTAAATCTATTGCCTGCTGGGCACCGGAAACTACCATTATATTATTGAGGGTAGTATTGATTTTATCTTTCATTAAATTTGAATATAGTGTTTCACGCAGTGGGTGATATCCCTGACTTTTTTGATAGACAAAAGCTTCTCCACCATCTCTGTCCAGCACTTGATTAATAACATTCTTAAAATCATCTACTGGAAATAAATCAGGTGTAGGTGTCGCACTGGCAAAATTTATTTCTGAATTTACCATTACCTGCCCGTATTCCATCATATCAAGCTCAGAATTGCTTTTATTGTCTAAATTTTGTACTGAAACTGATTCCATAAGTGGTGAAACATAACTACCACTTCCTACTTTTTTATATATAAGTTCTTCCATTTCCAGCAAATTATAGGCCTTTACAACTGTTGCCGGATTTATGTCCAGATCATCTGCCATCTGTCGGATAGGTTTTAATTTTGCATTTGGTTTAAGTTTTTTCTCCAGTATTGCGTTTTTTATCTGTCTGTATAACTGTATGTATAAATTCACCTTTTTGTCCTTGTCAAGTTTGATATTTTCCATAATTAATTTCCTCCTTTAATACTGTAATAAGTACTATAAACTATATTACCCAACCACTTTTACACTTCAAACAATTCTGTATTGTACTGGTGCATTTTTCTTTTGTAATAGTTATTGATAATACATTTGCTTTATGTAATAATAATTTAAACAAAATTTTGCCTAAATACTACATAATTGTATTATTACACTCCTATTATAACAATCTTAGTGTAATATAGCAAGAATTCAGAAAAGGGGTAATAAAATGAGCTGTAATAGCCGAGGAAGTTGGTGCTGTAGCTGTTATGGCACTGAAAAATAAATTCACGAACCAAACAGCTAACCACACTTGATAAAGAAGAGTATATGACTAAAGCAAAAAAACTACAGGCAACACATGAACTGATATCACAAATTGCAAAAACAGGTGAATTACAGTTAGCAGAGGAAAAACTATTAGCTAAACGAGGCTGGTAATTTCATTTCGGCCGGAACTAACAAATAACCTGTCATTCCATAAGTATTTTTTTAATATGATTCCGTAGCTAAAATAGTATCTTAATAGATACTATTTTAGATAATTCAAGCATAAATCAATAAAATTAAAGAAAATAATAACAGGATATAGCCTGGTATATCCTGTTACTATATTAATATGTTTTCCGTTCTCCACTAACCATATATATAACACGTTCACATATATTTGTTGAATGGTCTCCAATCCTTTCAAGAAAACGACTGATAAACATTAGGGACGTTGCCTGTTCGATTTTCACCGGGTCTTCCAGCATAAAAGTAATTAATTCTCTTAATATCTGTTCATCAAGAACGTCAATTTCCTCATCTTCCCTTGCAACTTTTTTAGCTTTTTCCATATCAAGATTAACAAAAGCATCTAGACTTTCTTTTAATCTTCGAGCTGCTATTTCAGACATTCTTGGAATATCAATTAATGGTTTGATTAATTCCTCATTTCCAATTTCCAGCACCATATTGGCTATATTTGAAGCATGGTCTCCCATTCTTTCTAAATCTGTAGCCAGTTTTGATATTACTATAATTGTGCGAAGGTCTTTGGCTACCGGCTGCTGTAGTGCTATAAGTTTTGTGCACTTCTCCTCTAACTGCAGTTCAAATTCATCTATATTGTCATCATCAGTTATTACTTTTGCTGCAAGATCAAGATTACCCTCTTTAAGGGCCTGAACACTTTTGTGGATAGCATCTTCTACCATACTACCCATCTTTAACATATCATTCTTTAATTCTCTAATTGATTCATGAAAACTTTTACGCATAAATTTCACTCCTCATTTTATTTTACCCAAATCTACCTGTAATATAATCTTCAGTTCTTTGATCTTCTGGATTTTCAAATATTATTTCTGTTTTATCAAATTCTACCAATTCTCCCATCAGGAAAAAGGCAGTATTATCAGACACTCTTGCCGCCTGCTGCATACTATGTGTAACTATTACTATAGTATAGTCCTTCTTTAGAGTATCAATTAATTCTTCTATTTTAGCTGTCGCAACCGGATCCAGAGCTGATGCTGGTTCGTCCATTAGTAAAACATCAGGTTTGACTGCCAACGCTCGTGCAATACAAAGTCTCTGCTGCTGTCCACCAGATATACTAAGTCCAGATTTATGAAGACTATCTTTAACTTCATTCCAGAGAGCAGCACCTTTTAAACTTTCCTCAACAATTTGTTCTAATTTGTTTTTATCTTTTAAACCATGTATTTTTGGGCCATATGCTACATTCTCATATATACTTTTCGGAAAGGGATTTGGTTGTTGAAAAACCATTCCTACTTTTTTTCTAAGTTCAACTACATCCATCTTCTGAGAATATATATCTTCTCCTTCAAGTAAAACTTCACCAGATACTTTACTTCCTTCAATCAACTCATTCATTCTGTTTAACGTTCTTAGAAAAGTTGATTTCCCACATCCAGAAGGCCCTATCAATGCAGTTACTTTATTTTTCTTAATAGATAGATCAATATCCTTTAAAGCCTGAAAATCACCATAATAAAAATCAAGATTTTTCACTTCCATCTTATTGCTATCACTCATATGAAATCTCCTTTCATAGATTACATAAGTAATCAATTTCTGCTACATATTAAAGTATATCAGCATCACATTAATACCATGTTAATTTTATGTTACAAAAATGTTAAATTAACTTCATTCGAATCCTTAATTATCTTATAATCTTGAATATACACACTTTCTTTTATTTTTTTTGCGTATTTTTTTAAAATAGTTGTAACATCACTTATTTGTAAATAACCTGTTAAATTCATTCTTTTACTATTAACAATAGCTATAGAAATTGTGATTTTCTTTGAATCGTTTCCACTACTCCATTTGTTTATATCACTGACTAACTTATCATCTTCTTTATTATCTAAATAATAATCCTGTATATTTTTATCGAAGGCATCTATTATGTAATTACTTATATCTATTTCTTTATCTGGTGTAGTAATAATAACAAAATCATCCCCTCCTATATGCCCAAGGAAATCAGTTCTATTTCCTATTTCTTTACAGGCTTTTTCCAAAATATTAGCTGTAAATATTATTACATCATCGCCCATCTTATAACCATAGCTATCATTATAACCTTTAAAATTATCTAAGTCTATATACAAAAAAGAAAAGTAATCATCTCCTTCTATACGCTGTTTTATTTCCTTTTCTATAACAGGGTTGCCAGGGAGATTAGTTAATGGATTAAGCTGTTTTGCTTCAGCTATCTGCATTTTAGATACTTTTTCTAACAAATATTTAATTGAAACTGACCCGCAATATTTACCATCCTTGACTACTATTATTGAATCGTAAATATATTGATATTTTCTTTTCATAGCTTTTCTGGAAACATCAATAACCGAATAATTATAATTAACTATCATTGGAGAATCATTCATAATTAATTTAACAGGACGATCTATATAAACAGCATAACCATATTTACTTCCCAGCCGGTAATACAATTTATCACGCATAATTAAACCTACAGGTTTCTGTTCTTCAAGAACTACTACACTGTGTACATCTTTGTTGTTTTCAAATATATTTATTACTTTACTAGTTTTAGTCTCAGTTGTTACTGTAAAATCGATCAACGCAATTCTTCCAATTAATTCTTGTTTAAACAGTTTTTCTTCAGGTTTATTATTGATAATATTAGAAATTAGAGAAAAATTACTTCTAAATTTCCTATGTGGTCGGGAAATATAAAAACCCTGACCATAATCCACTCCCAATTTAATTAGTGTAGATAACTCTTCTTTTGTTTCTATTCCTTCTGCAATTAAACGAGAGTTAATTTTTTTTGTGAATATAATAAATGTCTCCATCAGTGCCTGTTTGACCGGATCATTATTTATATTCTGAACCAGTGATCTATCTGTCTTGATATAATTAAAAGATATAGATACCAATGATTTCAACCCTGAATAGCCTGCCCCAGTATCGTCTATTGCAATATTAAATCCCTGTTCCCTATAGTGGTCTAAAGCTAATTTAAAAGAATCAAAATCTTCTATTAATGTCCTTTCTGTTAATTCTATCACAATATCACATAAAGGTAGGGATATTTTACTTAACATATCTCTGGTAACTCCACTTTCATGATTTTTATCAGATATTACCCGGGGATCTACATTTAAAAATAATTTATAACCGCTATCTAGCTTATCTGCTTTCTGAAATGCTAATTTTCTGGAGAGCCTTTCTAGTTTAAAAAGCATATTATATTTATTTGCCGATTTATATAATTTTAAAGGGCTGTTAAATATTTTGCTTGTACATCTGGTAAGTGCTTCATATCCTAAGATATGTGAATCTTTTAAGCTTACTATAGGCTGAAATACAATTTCTATGTCTTCTTCATCTATTATTCTTTTCAGTTCATTAATTTCTCTATTGGACATAGTGCCACCTCTTTTACATCTAGTTCTAATATATGAATCCAACCTGCTATAATAGCTATAATGAACAAGACAATTCCTCCTTTATGATATAATTACTTTCAAAAGTAATTATATGAAAGGAATATTTCTAACATATTGCAAATATGTAACACAAAAGTTAAATCATATTTAATTATTTGTTAATTTATTTTTTCTCTTAATAGAGTAGGACCAGTCTTTCGACTGGGACCCCTCGTCAAACTGCACGTACGGTTCTCCCGTATACAGCTTACCGTAACCGTTGCCCCATCGCAGGGAATAAGCTAACGTCACCGTGTTACCACGATTGTGAATTTTACTCCTTGTCAGGACAATAAGTGTTATACCGCACTTTCATTAATCCCAATTTCCACTAAAAAAGTCACTTTATTTA
>JBMCBT010000040.1:0-16941 GCA_048623215.1 Halothermotrichaceae bacterium | reverse complement strand
TTTTTAAAGTAAAAAATCGACATTTTTCAGTAAATAACATATATTTTAGTACAGAAATGTGGTAAAATATATATAATATATGGTATATTATACTTATTAGTAATACTAGAGGAGGCAGAAGTAAATTGGATGCAGATATACTTATTGTTGATGATGAGACCATGATTACATCTACTTTATCATCTTTAATAGAGATGACTTTAGATTATAATGTTATAACCTATAATGATCCACTAAATGCTTTAAAATCTAATAAATTAAATAATGGAAAAATAGATTTAATTATTACTGATTTTATGATGCCGGAGATAAATGGTATAGAATTTCTAAAAAAAGCCAGTATCAAAAGTCCAGAGTCTGTTAGAATATTACTCACAGGATATGCAGACAAAGAAAATGCTATCAAGAGTATAAATGAAGTAGGATTATATTATTATCTTGAAAAACCCTGGGATAATAACAACCTTATAAAAGTAATTGAAAATGGCCTGGAGAAAAAAGATTTATCTGATCAGCTTAAACAAAAGTATCTTGAATTGGAAGAATCCAATAATGAAATTATAAGATTATATGAACTGCTAAAAAAAGATTATAACCAGGAAGTAGATAATATAAAAAGCTTGATTATATCTTTAGCTAATATAATCGAGGCTAAAGATAAGTATACTGACGGCCACACCCGCCGTGTAGGTATTATTAGTAAAAAGTTAGGGGAAAGATTGGGGCTGTCAGCAGATAAACTTAATAATTTAGAAATAGCAGGAATAATACATGATATCGGCAAAGTTGGTGTTGAAGAGGTTATATTAAATAAACCGGATAAACTAACAGATGAAGAATTTGAAAAAATAAAAAAACATACTATATTAGGTGAAAAGATTTGCAAACCATTAAATTGTCTTAACTTTTGTCTGGATCCGGTAAGACATCACCACGAAAAACTGGATGGTACAGGATATCCAGATGGACTTGAAAAAGATGACCTTTCATTACCTTCGCGGATACTAGCGGTAGCAGATATTTTTGATGCACTTCATTCTAAACGTCCTTATCGAGATAAGTTGCCTTTATCAAAAGTTAAAGAAATAATGATAATAGAAGCAGATGAGGGGAAAATAGATATCAAAGTTGTGGAAGAATTGTTTAAATTATTAGATGAAAATGCTCTTGATGATATCCTTGAACAGGATACCGATGCTTTCTTATGAAAAAATATAATAGATAAACATGGTATTAAACTGTTCGACTATGAAATAATATAATAAAATATTATAAAAATAATATAGTAATACTAAAATATATTGTATATTATATGATAATATAGTACTAAGAATACTAAATGCATATCAGAGATGGTATGCATTTTTAACTACAGTCAAATAAACGTATACAATAATAATAACCTATTTTTTATTATAAACAGCATATTTTCAAGTATTTATTTAATAAAATTTGCTTAAAAGGAGGTGTTTCAGGTTATCAGCCTAGATTTGATAACAGCAGTTTTAGGTGGTGCATTAACAGGATATATGACCAATAGTCTGGCTTTAAACATGATATTTAAAAAATACGGCCCATTTGGTGGTGTTATTGTACGAACTAAAAATGAATTTATTAAAAATATCAGTAAACTGGTTGAAAGAGATATAATTAATCATAACACACTGGAAAAAGAACTCCATAGTCAAAAATTTGAACAGGCATTAAGGGAATTTACAGCTGATTTCATTGATAGAATATTAACCAATGATAATATTAATATACAGCTTGGTGATATTCCGGGTTTAAGCAGAACTTTATCTAATATTTCAAATATGAGTTCTAATTATTCTTATACTGATAAAAAAGCAAGTGATATAGATTATAACGGACTCTCTTATTGTGAAGTGATTTTTTATAATTTATGTAAAGTACCATTAAACAAAAAAATATTAAAAACTATAATAAGTCAAAATCAACTTGAAAATATAATAGATAACCTGACAGATAGTATAACCATGTCAGCATTTGAAAACACCAATATTATAGCTGATATGATTAAAGAGTTTTATGAAGAAATTTCAGAAAAGAGAATATTAGATATAGTTCCTCCTGAATTAACATCAAAATTAATTAATAATTTAGAAAAAGGTCTTGATGATATAGATTTACAGCTTGAACAAAGACTGGATAAAAGTATTAATTATACTTTTGACAATATATATAAAATAATGAAATTATCTGATACCTTAAAGGAAATAGAAGAAAGTCTGAAGAATAAGAGCTTAATTAAACTACTGGGTGAAGATAATATAGAAAGAATAGAATTAGAATTTGAAAAATATTTTAAGAGTAATAATAGCAAAGAAATGGTAGACAATATAACCAGAAAATTATTTGCTATTTTAAAAGATATTGAACTTAAGGTTTTTGATGTTTTTAATGATGATGTTAAGGTGTTTTTTACTGAATTATTACAGGATGAGACCTCTACTTTGATAGAACAATATGTTAAATCCATACAAAATAATAAAGAAGAGCTTGAATTACATATAGACAATTCTATTACCAGAGTACTGAAAAACAGTTCTGGTCTAAAAAATGAAATAAAAAAAATACTTTTCAAAAATGAGAAAAAACATATACTTATTAATAATTTAATTGATAAGTTCATAAATGGTGATATAAACAAATTGAGCCGGAAAATTACAGATATGTTGATTCAGTATCTCAAGGAGCACAGCATCGGAGAAATAATTACTATCCTGGCTGATAATAAATTCTTAACTGCCGAAAGTATAAGTAAAGTAATCTACAAATATATTGACTTAATATTAGATAAAACAGATATAAAAAATAGTAATTTACTGCAGAAGAAACTGGGTGATTTTATAGAATTAAATACAGGTAAAACTTTAAAATATTACATTAAGAAAGAAGTTATTTATACAACAGAAATAATAAAAATAATTAAAGATTTTATAAAAACAGAGACGAAAAGGCTGACTTCAAAGAAAATAAATAAAGTAATTGCTGATGATATTATTTTTGAAAATAATAATATATGGGCTGAGCAGGCTGTAGAGCTTTTTAATCAAAACAATTTAAAAGTTCAGAAAAATTTACTAATCAGGGCTAATAATTATCTTAATAAGTTTGATAGAGAGCAGGTAGACCAGAGCAGGATTTATAATATAATATCTAATTATTTAAATAATAGTTTTAATCACTTAAAGAAAAAAAAGATTAAAAAGTTCAAAAAATTATATGATAATAAAGCAAAATTATCAGGAAGTATTTCACAGAAACTACTTAATGTTCTTATAAATAATTTGCCGCAATTACTTAAAGGGCATATAGAATCAGCAGTTTCAAAAAATTTGTACAAACTTAAAGATGAAAAAATACAGACAGTTGTTGAAAAATTTATGGGTACAGAATTAAAACCGATAACAACTCTGGGTGCTGTCCTGGGTGGAGCGGCAGGTATTGGGCTGGTTTATCTTCAGGGTTTATATAACTGGCTGCCCTCAGCTACGGGTCTGTATACTTCGGTTTTTGTATATGGAGCTGTTGGTTGGTTTACTAATA
Organism: Halothermotrichaceae bacterium; assembly: GCA_048623215.1. Classification (GTDB taxonomy): domain Bacteria; phylum Bacillota; class Halanaerobiia; order Halanaerobiales; family DTU029; genus JBMCBT01. Next base: position 13,371 of record JBMCBT010000040.1, on the reverse strand, counting down.
TACTCGCCTTGAAAATGATATTTAGACCATATCAACCGAAAAAAATATTTGGTTATCAACTGCCTTTTACTCCTGGAGTAGTGGCAAAAAATAAGAACCGTTTTGCCAGTTCTGTAGCAGAATTTGTAAATAATGAACTGCTTACACCGAAAATTGCTAATAAAGTATTTCAGGATAATGTGGAGCAAATAAAGGCAAAGATAAAGTCCAGTGTAACAGAAGATAATTATAAGGTTTTGAACAATATAATAACAGATAATAAGCAGCAAATCTTCCAGGGATTTAGTAAATATTTGTATAATAATATTGAACAACAAAGGGAAAAGATATCTGATTATTTAACAGAAATATTAAAAGATGTTGATTTAAAGAACTATAATTTTGATACTGTAAATAGGTCTGTATATAGAAATTTGTATAATCTACTTCTAAGTACTGATAAGATATTAAGAAATGGTCTTGATAATCACATAGAATTTGATGATAACGAAGAGTCTCCATTAAAATTAGAGGATATATTCCCAGAGCAGTTTAAGGGTATATTGGTTAAAAACACTAATAAAAAGATCAAAAAGAGTGTAGATAAGCTGTGCAGCCAATTAGAAAAAAAAGAAAATATCAAGCAACTGTTGGAGCTTCTAGAAGACGGGTATAATAAATTAACTGAGAAAAAGGTGAATGAAATTGTATCTGAAGATAATCTAGATAAAATTAAAAACAAATTGGTAAAATTAATATTATCTAAAAACAGTGCAGACAAATTGATAAGTTTACTGGACAAGCCTGGTTGTCTATGGAATAAGATATTTGCTAATAATCCCCTGGAGAATAGTAAACACAATATTTTTCACAGCAAAATTATACAATATTCTGAAGAAAACAAAGATTTTCTGGTAAGTCTACTTATTAAACAAACAATTCAATTAACAAATAATAATAAAGAAATTGTCAAAAACAGGGTAGAGGAAAGTATTAATAGTTATTATAAAAAGCAGATACAGGGTAAATCCATGTTGGAAAAAATAAAAATTGGACTGACAGTGACCGGTTATGAAATACTTGGTGTAGAAGAGACTTTTAATAAGATAATAGATGATTTCATCAAAAATGAGTTACCTCTATTTTTGAATAATAATAGAAATGATATTGAACTATTATTAAATACTATATTATCAGAACTGGAACAACAGGATTTACATAAATATCAGTTTAATATAAATAAAGATAACATTTCGAAATATATAAATAAAGGTATTACCGGGAAAAAATGGGACAGTACTATTGGAGAAATTATTGAAGATATTCTACCTGAGTTTTCTGAACATGAGTTGAAATCCTATCTCAGCCTGCTAGATATAGAGGACATATATGATTTTAATAATATTTTTACTGAAGAAATAGATATATTTATTGGGAATTTTACTTATGCACTAAAAGATAATAAAAAAGATATCAGTATAGAAATAAATAACCTGGTGGAGAAATTTATAAAACAGATGTTGTTAACTATTCCTGTATCACAGTTAATAAAAGACTTACCCAGGAATGAGATCAATACTACTATAGAAAATATTTATTCATTACTTGAGGAAAGCAGAGCAGTAGAGAATAATCTTAAAAAAATTGTAGATAGTATAATTTTTGATATGCAGGGGAAAGGAATAGAAGAGCTGCTAGATCTAGAGCAGTTGAAGATGGATATAAATCATACCCTTAATTTAATAATAAAAGATGATGAGATAAAGCAGGAATTTAACGAATCGATTATTTTTCTGGCAGAATTTTTCTTAGATAATATTATTGACTTACTTGATACTGAGACTAAAGAATTTATAGTAAATATTGCTCTTGAGAGTTTTACTGATGTATTGAGCACACATTTTTATAATTTAATGAAAGAAATAGATATTAAAAGGATAACACAGGAAGAGATGGACAAAATGAGCCCGGAAGAGATAGAAAAACTTTTTAATTCCTTAGCCGGTCATTATTTCAGCCGTTTAAAAGCATACGGCTGGATGGGCAGTATTATTGGTTTAATAATGGAGCTCGTTAACATGCTTATTAGATGAAGGAAGTTTTAATGAAATGTGGAATAGAGATAGTAGAGTGGATAATTTTAATGAGGATATATATATAAATCGCAAGGAGAGTACAAGAAAAAATAAAAAAATATAAATGAGGAGATAAATATGGCAAAAAAAACTCACCATTATCGCTTACTTGTGTTTCGTTATGTTAGATTAATAATAATAATTTCACTTATAATTAATATAGCAACTTTTTTATATTCTATCTTTTTCAGTGATATGGCAGTTGAAATTGTAATAGAGAATGAATTATCTATTCGTATAGAGCTTATATTTTTATCACTTATTACTTATATATTAACTTATAGTACTGATTATATTGAAAAACATAGGAAGATTGATATACCGGACATTCTTGAAATTATTATTGTTTTGTTTATCTATGCAGGGATTTATTTAAGTGCACAGTTTAATCTTTATTATAAATTTTTCTGGTGGGATGACCTGTTACATACATTAGCTGGTATAGTAATTAGTTTTACCGGATTTTTATTAATTTACAAATTAAATTATAAATACAGTCTTGATCTAAATCCATTATTAATTGCTGTTTTTACTTTTTCATTTGCAGTAACTATGGGTGTTATCTGGGAGATTCTGGAGTTTACAGCAGACTGGGTATTAGGTTCTGCCCATCAAAAATGGGATCTTCCGGCAACTGCCGTATTAATGGGAAGAGATTATCAGGGTAGTGGTCTGAGAGATACTATGTCTGACCTTATTCTTACCTGTATTGGAGCATTTGTTACTTCTTATATTTCTTATTATATGTATAAATATAGAAGGGGCGAAACCCTTAAGAAACTAAACAATATGATAAAAGAAGAGTTGAATTCATGATTTATTTGCTATTATGATGAAATATATTTATATTTTTGTTCCAGAGGGAGAAGTATCAGTTAAATCTGGTCAACAGCTTATCAGGTTTCCAGCCGCTGAAGCGCCAGGCAGCTTCATACCAGGAGTTTGCTTCATATTTTTTTATTTTTGTTTTTACATCATATCGTTTTTTTTCCTGGAGTTGCTGTAGATTTACCAATAATAATCTTAATCTTTTTTTCTGATCTTTAATTAAAAATTCTTTAACATTACTTATGAGATTTTCATCATTAATATAATCTATTACTTTTTTAAAGTGCGGAATACATAATCCTTCACTTCGTCTATATAAATTGCAGTATTCTTTATCCTGGGTAAGTTTTTGTATGAGTATTTCAATATTACTATTTAAAGATTTAGCTACAGCCTGACAGGCCATACAATTGCTGTTTGGTTGGATTCTTTTGTTGGTAGTAATATTAAATTTCATACTATTGTTAGGTTTAGTTAAAAATTCAAGAATGTTGGTTAAACTATATTTTTTATTTCTAACTAACGTAAGATTATTTAGAAATTCGGGTATTATTGTTTCATAAAAGCGGGCTGCATCTGAGCGGCTGACCAGGCTGTGATTCTTAATGATTTTCATCAAAAGCTGGATATGTTCTTTACAGAAACCTGAGGAAGCAGCAAATTTTTTTAAAATAATTTTGTCAGATGAATCTATATAAATTAGGTTCCAGATATATTTTTCAGAATATTTCCTGCAAATTCTGCAGAGAGGACATTTATCACGGGAAAGTGCTTCATCCAGTCTATAGGTTGCAATATTTGAGTTTAGCATTTATTTTCTCCTTTTTTTAATTTTAGTATGACAACACAGGATTTATATTTTTACTTAATATTTTAGATAACTCTCATTTATATTTTGCTTTAACTTTGAGAAATTATTTATACATTTAAATAATTTAGGTAATTTTTGAAATAAGAAGGATATTTAACAGGAATTGGTGTATATATATTAAGAGAAGATAAAGGGGGTATTATTAATGAATAGAGGTAGAAGTTATGGATTATTTTCAGTTGCCATTATTATTATTAGTTTTTTATTGTTATCTGGATGCAGTGGTAACCAGGACGTATCACAGGTGGCTTCTTACATAAATCAAGAAAATAATAAAATAATTACACATGTAACTACAGGAAGACTAAATGCAGATAGTTTAATAGCAGTAAGATTTGATAAACCGCAGATAGAGGGAGATTCAGTTGAGCAAATATTTGACAACAATGATATATTTGAATTTGACCCTGGAATTGAAGGAAAAGTATTCTGGAAAGATAGCAAAACTTTTGTCTTTAAACCTGACAAACCTCTACTTGAAAAAAATAGGTATATAGGTACTATAAATTTGAATAAACTGTTTCCTGATAATCTGGATATAGAACCTGCTGAGAAAGTTTTTGAATTTGAAACAAAAGGACAGTCAGTAAAACTGCTTTCAGGTGATTTTGAGAGGATAAATGATGATCAGTCTCAGTTTGTTTATAGAGGCAGTTTAGACCTGGCTGAAACAGATAACCTGGATCAGGTAAAAAAAGCAGTAACTTTCACTGAAGACGGAAATGAAATAAAGCTTGATATCAATAAAAAAGGTGAGTCTTTTTATAAATTAGAATCTGAAATTATTGACAGAACAGATAGGAACAAAGAATTTAAATTAACGATAGATAAAGATGAGCTACAGTTGACAGAAGATTATGTTGAAAATTACAATTTGTCTCCGTCCGGTATGCTGGAAGTAAATAGGATAGAAGAAATTCGTGAATATGATTCATCTAATATAAAACTTATTTTTTCTGATGAACTTGACATCCATGCTGATTATGAACCCTATGTAAATTTGAAACCTGGTCTGGATATAGATATTGATGTTAATCAAAACACTATGGTTTTAGAAGGGGATTTTCAGGCAGGTCAGAAATATAAATTAACACTTTTATCCGGCCTGCAAAGTAAGCTGGGCAAGGTACTGGCTACTGATAAAGATTACGAGATTGATGTGAAAATCTCTGATATTTTGCCAAAACTAGAGTTTATGAATTCAGGTGTTTTTCTTACTTCTGCTAAAAATAAAAAGATAAGTTTCCGGACCATGAATCTGGAACGGGTACATATAAAGGTTAAAAAAGTTGATGAATATAATATTATTGATTTTGTGGAGGAAAATTCGTTCAGGCCGCGCCATGATGATTTTTATGATTATAATGGATATGGTTTTAAAAGAATGGGTAAAGTACTTGACTCCAGGATACTAAAATTAGGAACTGAGCGCAATAAATGGGTACAGTCACAACTTGATCTTTCCAATGTGATTGATGAAGATAGTGGGTTATACATTATACAGTTAGAATATGAGCCAGATGATGCTCTTTATTTTCCATCTGACTGGAGTGAAGGACGGGTTAGAGATTATACCTGGGAAAATGGAAAAAAACTAAAACATTTGGTGTTAAGTGACCTGGGTATTACTGCCAAAGCCAATTCTGAATCATATCATGTTTTTGTGACAGATGTAATTAAGGCAAAACCAGTTCAAAATGCCAAAGTTATGTTAAAAGATGATAGTAATACTGTTCTTGAATCCGGTTACACAGATAAAAATGGTTTATGTGTTGTTGATAAAGACAATGATGGTGAATTTATTGAAGTAAATAAAAGATATCAATATTCTCTACTAGATCTTGATTATTCCAGGCAGGATTATTCACTATTTGATGTGGGTGGTATTAATTATTCAGGTGGTGTCAAAGCTTTTACATATACAGACCGAGGTGTTTACAGACCTGGAGATGAAATAAATTTATCAGTTATTGCCAGAAATGAAAAAAACACCTTTCCTGAGAATCATCCTGTACTTTTAAAAGTTTATAATCCTAAAGGTAAACTGATAGTAGAAAAAACGGAAAAAGAAGCTAAAGATGGATTTTATAGTTTTAATTTTAATACAGCGGACAATGCTCTTACAGGTAACTGGAGAGCTAAAGTATATGTTGGTGGCGAAGTTTTTAATAAAATAATAAAGATTGAAGAAATAGTACCATATAAAATAAAAGTTGATATAAAACCTGAAAAAGAAGAGCTGACTATGGCTGATGACCAGATTAATTTTACTATAGCATCTGAATATCTTTTTGGCAGTCCTTCTGAGGGGTTGGATAGTGAAACCCGGATCAGAGTAGAACCATATCAAATAGAGTTTAATAGATACAATGATTTTACTTTTGATAATCCAACATTGGATCTGGAGCTTATTGAAAGCCATATTTTAAAGGATAAACTTGATAAAAAAGGAAAAGTTGATTTAAGCTGGGATTTGCCGGAAATAGAAAAGGTTCCTTCTGCTTTAAGAGTTCAGATTAATTCCAAAGTTTTACAAAAAGGCGGTAGACCTGTCCCTGAAGAAAAAATTATTCCAGTTAATGTTTATGATCACTATGTTGGCATAAAACAGTTGGATAATTATTCACAGGAGATGGGAAGTAAAGTTAAATTTGATGTTATTCTTGCTTCCGCAGATGATGGTAAGCTTATTCCTGACCAAAAGTTAAAATACAGTATATACAAGATGAGAAAATACTGGTGGTGGGACTATGACAGCAGGTCAAGGTTTAAAAAACATTATAAGTCAGATAGTGATACAGAACTCATAAAAACAGGAGAGGTTGTTTCCAGAGAAGGTATAGTTTCAATAGAACACTTACTGGATGATTATGGTGAAATGTTGATAGAAGTGGAAGATCCTGAGGGTGGACATTCTGCCAGTTATTTTTTCCGTTCCCGCTGGTGGGGTAGTAGTGATAGTGATGAGAGCCCTAACATCATTGAATTAAAAACTGATAAGGAAAAATATTATCCTGGTGATACTGCCAGATTACTGGTAAAGACACCACAAAAAGGACGTTTATTGGTTACGGTAGAAAAATCAGAAGAGATAATGTATAAAAAGTGGATAGAGATTGATGATACTGATACGGAAGTGGAAATTCCTGTTACAGAGGAACTTGTTCCAAATGCTTATATTTATGCATCGGTTTTTCAGCCATATAATGAGACGAAAAATGATATGCCGATTAGAATGTACGGAGTAGTACCCCTTGAAGTTGAAAGAGAAGATTCAGACCTTGATTTTACAGTGGAAACACCGGAGTCAATAGAGCCCAATAGAGAATTTGAGGTAAAGATTAAAGCCGAGCAGAAAGCACAATTTACTGTGGCTGTTGTTGATGAAGGTTTATTGGATATAACCAACTTCAAAACTCCTGACCCCTGGGATTATTTCTTTGAAAAAGAACGTCTGGAAATAAGAACCTATGATACATTTTCGGATATAATTGGGTTAGATGCTGGCTTTATGTATAACACATTTTCCATTGGCGGTGGCGGTAGAGCTATGAAGAAGGACTATCGTGAAAAACAGACACAGCCAGAAAAAAGCAAAAGATTTGAGCCTGTAGCTATGTTTAAAGGCCCAGTGGAAACAGATGAAGATGGTAATTTGACATTATCATTTAAAATGCCTAATTATATTGGTAAAGTCCGGGTGATGGTAATTGGTACAGATGAAGGGGCTTACGGTAGCCAAGAAAAAGATGTGGAAGTTAAGTCTCCATTAATGTTGATGCCTACTTTACCAAGAGTATTGGGTCCTGGTGATAAGATAGAGGTGCCTGTGACTGTTTTTGGTATGGAAGATAATCTGGGTGAAGTTAATGTATCTGTAGAAACAGAAGGTCCTGTTAAAGTCGATGGTAGTACCCAAAAAGCATTTACTTTTAATACTGAAGATAGTAAGGATTTAACCTTTGAGCTATCTGCTAAAAAGGCTGTAGGTTCTGCACGTATCAAGATAGCAGCAGCTTCAGCTGATTATGAAACTGAAAAAGTAATAAACCTGTCAGTAAGACCCTATAGTCCTTATACTTATCTAGCTGAAGATAAGGTAGTAAAATCAAAGGGAGAAGTTGTATTTGATATTCCAGAAAAAGGTCTTGCAGGAACAACTGGAGCTCAGATATCATTATCCAGCCATAAGAGTTTGAATATTAATAATAGATTAAAATGGCTAATTAGATATCCTTATGGCTGTATAGAACAGACTACTTCTGGTGTTTTTCCACAGCTTTATCTGGGAGAGTTACAGCAATTATCTGTTAAAAAGCAGAATGAGATAGATAAAAACATCAATGCTGGTATTGAGAGATTGCGGAAGTTCCAACTGTCCAGTGGTGCCTTTTCCTATTGGCCCAATGGCGATAGTCCCAGTTTATGGGGTACAAATTATGCCGGGCATTTTATGATAGAAGCAAAGAGGAAAGGATATCATGTCCCTGATGATATGTATAAAAAGTGGCTTGATTATCAGACAGACAGAAGCCAGGTTAATTCCAGCAGAATGCTGACCAGGGCCTATCGCTTATATATACTGGCACTGGCTGATGAGCATAACTTAAGTGCTATGAACTATATGAGAGAGAGTAAACTTGATGATATGAACAATATTGCTGAATATTATTTGGCTGCTGCTTATAAATATGCTGGATATGAAGATATTGCTGAAGAGTTGTTAGCTGACCTTGATACTAAAGTAGAGGACTATAAAGAATTTAGCGGTACTTATGGTTCAGGTTTAAGGGATAAAGCTATTATCCTTGATACATTAACAACTTTTAATGATAATACAGGAGGGTTGGCACTTTATAATGACATTGCTGAACAGATATCTTCAGACAACTGGCTTTCGACCCAGACTACTGCCTATTGTTTAATGGCTGCTACTAAATATTTAACAAACTTTGAAAATGAAACTGGAGATATACAGGGTGAATTGGTTCCCAGTGGTGATGATATAACTGAATTTAAACTGGAAGATACCATAACCACAATCCCAGTAGACGCTTACGGTAGACAAATAAAAGTTGTCAATAAAGCTGATACTCCTATTTTTGCGACATTGGAATGGGAAGGTATTCCTGTAAAAGATTTCATAAAAACTGAGGATAATAATTTATTCCTGACAGTAGAATGGCTTGATGATGATGGAAATGAAATTGATCCGACCAGACTAGAACAGGGTACTACCTTCTGGGGTCATTTTACTGTAGATAAAGAATATTACCGTGCAATTGATGAAGTTGCACTTGTTCAAATTTTACCATCAGGCTGGGAGATAGAGAATGTTAGGCTTTTAAATAGAGATTTACCTGCCTGGATGAATGATTTTAATTTAAACCATGAAGAATATCTTGATATTCGTGATGACCGGATAATGTGGTTCTTTGATTTTGAAAAATATGATCATGATTATGAATTTGTAGTAAAATTAAATACAGTAACAGTTGGGGAATTTTATTTACCGCCCACTATTGTGGAAGCAATGTATGATAATCATTATAAAGCAACCAAAGCTGGAAAGAAGGTTAAAGTAATTAACAGATGAAAAAGCGGAGAATAATTTTAGTGGTATTTACTTTAATAATATTAATTATGGGAGGAATTTTCTGGGTAGTTAAACTACCCGATCCTCTTTTTTTACAGGACTATAGTACTGTAATTCTCGATGAAAATGATAATTATTTGCGATTATTTTTGAATGATAATCAACAGTGGTATTTTCCACCTGATGATACTAAGATACCATATAAATTAAAAAAAGCAGTTATTAACTATGAAGATAAAAGATTTTACAGTCATTCAGGGATAGATTTTTTTGCTCTAGGTAGAGCCCTTTATCAAAATGTAAAAGCGGGTAAAATAATAAGTGGTGCCAGCACAATTACCATGCAGGTTGCCCGAATTTCCCGGTCTAAAGATAGAACTATTTCCAATAAATTGATTGAGATGATCCATTCTGTAAAATTGGAAATGAAATATAGTAAAAATGATATTTTAGAATTATATTTTAGCCATGCACCATATGGTGGTAATATAATTGGATATAAGGCAGCCTCCTATAGATATTTTGGGAAACCTCCAGGAGAAATCTCCTGGGGTGAAGCAGCACTGCTGGCAGTATTGCCTAATAGCCCTGGTTTAATTAATCCCATGAAGGGCAGGAAAAAGCTGTTGGAAAAGCGGAATGCTTTACTGCAGGATTTATATGTTAATGAAGTTATAAATAAACAGACATTAAAACTTGCACTGGCAGAACCAATACCTGAGGAACAAATTTCCTTTGAACTGACTGCCCCTTTACTGGCCCGGGATTTAAAGAATAATTATCAGGATGATATTATAAGAACTACAATATCTGCTGATATTCAGGATAGTGTATGTAAAATGATAGATGAGTATATGATAAATATGAAGGCAAAAGGAATTATGAATTGTTCTGTTTTAGTTGCAGATACAAAAACTGGAGCAGTAAAAGCTTACATTGGCTCCAATGACTTTTATGACATGGAGAACTCTGGAAGAATTGATGGTATTCAGATGAAAAGGTCTCCCGGTTCAGTTCTAAAACCATTTTTATATGGATTAGCTATGGATGAGGGATTAATAGTACCAGAAAGTAAGTTAAAAGATATACCTGTAGCTTATGGTTCATATATACCATATAATAATGATGGTTCCTTTAGAGGGATGGTAACAACTGAAAAAGCTTTGATAGAATCACTTAATGCACCGGCAGTTAATTTATTAGCTCAATATGGTGTATCGGATTTTTATAAGTTTTTAAAAGAGGCAGGCGTTGAAGGTCTAGGTGATAGCGCTGACAGGTATGGATTACCACTTATTCTTGGCGGAGCAGAGATAAGTCTCTGGGATATAGCTTCTCTTTACAATAGCCTGGGCAACTATGGTGAATTTTCTAAACTTCATGTTATAGAGAAACCAGTTGATGTTCTGGAAATAGCTTCTACCGAGAAAACAGCAGGTAATTATGGAAATCCTATCAGACAAAATTCTGCCGGAAAATTTGAATTATATAATAAGGAACAACAATTAATAAGTAAGGGCTCTTCATATCTTTTACTGGATATAATGAAAGAGGTAAAAAGACCGGGGTTGGAATATTACTGGGAAAAGTATGCTGGCCGCAAAAAAATAGCGTGGAAAACCGGTACCAGTTATGGTAACAGAGATGCCTGGGCTGTGGGGGTATCACCGGAGTGGACAATTGCTGTCTGGACAGGAAATTTTAATGGAAATGAAGATAAAAGTCTTACAGGAATAGATGCAGCTGCTCCCTTACTATTTAGAATCTTTAACTCTCTTGATACTGGTACATATAGTAAATGGTTTAAAGAACCGGAAGATATGAAAAAGATAAAAGTGTCTGCTGTTACCGGATATAGGTTAAAAGAGAAGTTAGGAGAGCAAGTAAAAGTAGATGCACCTGCATCAGCTAAGTCTCTTCGTTATTCACCATATGAAAAAAAGGTATTCTTAAATATACAGGAAAACAGAGAAGTTTGTTCATTATGCTGGGAGGCAGGCAAGGTCAAAGAAGCTTATCAGGTAGTATATCCTCCTGATGTAATATCTTATTTAAAAGAAAGAGGAAATGATTATACTATACCTCCACATGAAGAAAGTTGTCCTTCTTTGGGTAGTTATAAACCTATTGATTTTGTTTATCCTCAGGATGGTAGTGTTATAGAAATACCCCGCGGCATGGAGGGTAAATATCAAAAAGTGAAATTTAAGATAGCTCATTCACATGACAAAAGTAATTTATACTGGTATCTTGATAATAATTATCTTGGTCAGACAAATGATATACATCAAAAACTATTATCACCGAAAACTGGCTGGCATACATTGTATGTAATGGATGATCAGGGTTATAGCTGTGAGATTAGTTTTTATGCTAAAAGAAAAGGAGATACAAATTAAAACTTATAACCATATGTACCAGGTTGTTGTGGTAAATATGCTGTTTATCTGTTAATAGAATTGCTGAAGAAGCTCAATAAAAGTTAAAATAAGTTAAATTAACGAAAATAATGTTGACAAAAAGACTGTTGTTCGTTATACTAATTAAGAATAATTATTTATAAATATAATGGAGGTTAAAACCTGTGAGTAAAGTTAAAATAGGTATACCCAAAGCATTATTATATACATATTATATATCTTTCTGGAAACCTTTTTTCAAAAAATTGGGTATGGAAGTAGTAATACCTGGAAATACAAACAAACAGATGGTAGATATTGGTGTTAAAAACTCGGTATCAGAAATATGTGTGCCGATTAAAGTTTACATAGGTCATACACTGAATTTACTTGAAAAAGATGTTGATTATATTTTTGTTCCCAGATTTGAATCAATACGTAAAAATCGCTTTTTTTGCCCTAAATTTATGGGACTTCCTGATATGATAAAACATGGAGTTAAAAAAGTTAAGGATAAATTACTTAGCTGTAGTATAAAGACAGAAACGGATGATATTTCTGATTATCGCAATTATCTTTCGCTTTTAAATAAATTAGATGTTACTGAAAAAGAAGTAAAAAATGCAGCCGTTTATGCATCTGAAAAGTGGAATAAGTTTCGTTCTTATAATAAGATGGGTTATACTGCTGTTGAAGCAAATCAGATGGTAGAAAAAGATGTTTCAGTAAAGGACAGTAAACAATTTGAACATAATAGTAATATTAAAATTGGTTTAATGGGATATGTTTATAATTTATATGATGATTTTATTAGTATGGATATTACATCAAAATTAAGGGATATGGGTATTGACTTTATAACTTTTGATATGATGGAAGAAAAAGAACTGGAGGAAAGTATTGCCCATATGCATAAAAAATTGTTCTGGACATTTTCCAATAAAGTATTGGGTGCTGGATATAAGCTATTTCACAGTGATTCAATAGATGGTATTATTCATGTTACAGCTTTTGGATGTGGTCCTGATTCTTTTTTAGGTAAATTATTTGAACTGGAATCAGATAAAACAGGTGTTCCTTTTATGACAATCAGGATTGACGAACATACGGGTAATAATCATCTTCAAACTAGAATTGAAGCTTTTATAGATATGCTCAAACGCAAAAAAAGTAATGCTGTTTCATAGTTTTAAGTATATTACATAATTATTAAAAGTTGGTCAAAGACAATGATATGAAAGAGTATTAATATAAGATAATGGAGGAGGTTAAAAAGTGAAAGTTACTTTTCCATATATGGGTCCTGTTGTTGGATATAAAAAATTGTTTGAATTACTTGGTTTTGATGTTGTTGTACCCCCCAGGCCTACCCAAAAAACAATTGACTTAGGTGCAAAACACAGCCCGGAGTTTGCCTGCTTTCCTTTTAAAGTATTGATGGGAAGCTATATTGAGGCTTGTAATATGGGGGCAGAGATGGTTGTTTCCAGCGGGGGGCATGGTCCTTGTCGTGCCGGGTTCTATGGTGAAGTTCATGAACGAGTATTACATAGTCTTGGTTAT
>JBMCBT010000039.1:0-17042 GCA_048623215.1 Halothermotrichaceae bacterium | reverse complement strand
GCCGGTTGGAGTTGATGCTGTTGTACATGATGATTTTTTTGATTTAATTAACAGACTAAATAGTGAAATGAATATAACTATTTTGATGATATCACATGATATTCATGTAATCAGCGGACAGGCCAATAAAATATACTGCTTTAGTAATGGTCAATTGTTTGGACATGATGCTGATAATTTTGATTATAGTTGTTATCTGGGTGATGTAAAAGGACGTAGTAGAATTTTTCCTGAGCATCAGCATTCTGGTGGTGATAAATAATGGAGATTTTTAATTATTCTTTTATGTATAGAGCTTTTATAGTGGGTAATGTAATTGCTGTTATTGCACCATTGATTGGAGTATTTTTAATAATGAAAAGACTGGCTCTGATAGGGAACACTATTTCTCATGTTGCCCTGGCAGGGGTGGCTCTGGGTATGATCCTGGGAGTATATCCAGTTTATGTGGCAATTATTGTTGCTGTGCTGGCAGCACTTGGTATTGAAAAATTGCGGGAAAGTTATCAGGACTATGCTGAACTGTCACTATCAATAATACTGGCAGCTGGCCTGGGACTGGCGACTATCCTGATAAGCCTAACCCATAACAATGCCGGGATAATGAGTTATCTTTTCGGAAGTATAACTTTAGTTTCCATACAGGATATATATCTGGTGATTCCTATTGGTATTATAATAACTTCTCTGATATTTATCTTTTATTATGGATTTTTCTATCTGTCTTTTAATGAAGTTGATGCCAGACTTGCCGGTATTCCGGTTAAAATGCTTAATACAATATTTATAGTTATGATCTCTGTTACTGTTTCTGTTTCCATGAGAATAATAGGTGGATTATTGATTGCCTCTTTAATAAGTTTACCGGTAGCAGCCTCTATTCAAATTGCAAAAAGTTTTAAAAGTACCATAGGGTATAGTATTTTAATAAGCCTTGTATCGGTAAATGTTGGTTTATTTATTTCTTTTTATGCTGACCTGGCCCCAGGGGGTACTATTATCCTGACAGGTGTAGGCTGTCTGTTAGCTGCCTTACTTTATAAAAATGTAAGTTTATACCTTGTAAAAAATAGTAAAGAGAAAAGAAGCCCTGAAGCTAAAACAGAGGTGGAGAATAATGAATAAATTGGATTACTGGCAGGAAAAGCTGAAAGAAAAAGGTATTCGCAATACAGAACAGAGAACAGCAATAATGCAGGTGTTGATAGATAATAAAATACCTATGACAGCAGGGGATATTTTTGATAAATTAAAAAAAGAAATGCCCAGACTACGTTTATCCACAGTATACCGAAATCTTAATGGATTTGAGGAAAATGATATCATAAGAAAAATTGAGATAAATATAGAAAAAAAGGAGAACTATTTCGAACTACTGGACGGTAAACATCACCATCACCTTATTTGTGAGAAATGTGGAGAAATACTGCCAGTAGCCTGTCCCCTGAAAGAATATATGGATAAAATCAGTCAGGAGACTGACTATACTATATCCGATCATAAAATAAAAATATACGGGTGCTGTCCGCGGTGTAGTGAGAAAATATAGCATGAAATTATTGGAGATTATAGAGTATATTATATTTATAATTAATATTTACAAGGTAGAGACTAATGTAATTTATTAATCTCTACCATTTTTTTTAATTTGTCAGCATAGTTCGTTAACAGTTATATTAGTTGATTCAAATTCATCTGCTTCGTATGATTCTGTAAAAGAAGAGGTTTCTATTGTAAATGCAATTAGGTCGCCGTTTTCAAATTCTAGTGTTAATGTAAATGGTTCATTTGTTTGCGGCTGGCCCTGCTCTGGAGTCACAGCAGCTGTCCCAGTCATTGTTACAGAACCTGTGACATCAGGTGCAGTTCCAGTAAGATCACAGGTTGTTGATTCAAATATCGGCGACTGGACTGTACTTAATGGAAAACCTGTTGGATTTAATCTCTGGAAGAAGAAAGTGCTGTCAGTAATGTCACAGTCATCACATACATCTATGAATAAATGACCGCTCTGTGGGCTGATATCCAGTATAACGGTTCCACTTATATCAGCACAGCAGGTAACTACCGGATCTTGATCCTGTTCTAGAAGTATTTTGACTCCTAACTGTCCGATTAGGGTATCAAGTCTTGAGACTATTTGTGGGAAAGACTGTTGCTCTATACAGACTTTTTGCCGCAGCAGACGGATGATTTTTTTCAAACACTGGCATGTAAAAAGCCCCTGTAGATTAAACTCTTCATCTATATCCTCAAGTTCACCAAATATTTTTTCTAGTTGATTATATTGTTTTTCGTTCATTTATTTTTCACTCCTTTATTATTTTTGTTATATTATATGCAGATAAAATATGGCTGGTGAATGGGGTGTGTGGTAATTAATGAATTTTTATAAATTTACAGAAATTATTTTTATAGCAGCAATAGATAATTACTGTTAAAATAATTAGAAAAGGCCGATAATAAATCGGCCTTTAATATTTCAAGGATAACTTCAGGCTAGAATTCTCTGGCATAGATAAAGTTAATTCTGTCTACTTTAGTTAACTCATCTAAAATAATACTAAATATCTGGTCTCTATACATTGTATCTGTTAAGTCTGCCCAGATTTCTCTATACAGTCTGATGTCATCTATTTCATAGAAAAATGCTCTTTCCAGTCCCATTCGATAACTTGCTGGTTCTACATATTCCTGTCTGATCGGAACTATATCTTCACCTGTAATGTCTCTATAGATTTTTCTAATTACTTCAAGATTATCTTCTTCAGTATTTCTCAAGTCTCTTAAAATTCTACTGTCAGTTATAACCAGCTCCATTTGCTGTGCCTGCATTCTGGCGGTAGCACGGTTTACTAAATAGTTATATAATTCAATTTGATTCAACTCTCTACCGGCCAGTCTTCTCATAAGGTCAAGGGTTACATCAGGACAGGGGCAGGGTCTTTCATCTGGTGGATTATAACCTGGTCTTTCATCTGGTGGATAACAATTATTATTCAAATCATCAGCCATTATCAAAATACCTCCTTTATTTGGTTTAATATATAATATGTAAAAATGATTTTTGTTGTTACTATTATAAATTTAGCAAATTAAAAAAATAAAGTGTTAATTTAATATTATTTTAATTAATACTTGTTATGGCTGATGTTTTTAAGTTATAATATTATACTGTATGTGCTGTAATTGACGATAATATTTAATATATTAGATAAGGAGATTTTACTATGAATATTTTAAAAGAAGATTTAAACCCGGTACAGCAGCAGGCTGCACGGATACTGGAAGGGCCAGTGCTGGTGATAGCTGGTGCCGGTAGTGGTAAGACCAGGACACTGACCTACAGAACTGCTAATCTTATCAACAGTGGGGCTGCTCCAGAAAATATACTTACAGTAACTTTTACCAACAGAGCTGCTAAAGATATGAATAAAAAAATAAAAGGCTTAATTGGAGAAGAAAAAACTAAAGGTATGTGGCTGGGTACTTTTCACAGTATTTGTCTTAAGATATTACGCAAGTATTTACATAAGGTGGATAGAAGTGAAGGTTGTTTAATTTATGGCACTCAGGATTCCATTGATATAGTTGAAGATATAGTATTTGAATATGAATTAAACCACGAAGACTATAATCCCCGGATATTATTTAACATAATTCAGAAAGCAAAAATGGAACTGGTAAATCCAGTTCAACTTATCGAAAACTATGCGAAAGAGAGTCAGGGTTCACAGCACTATTACCAGAACGTACAGAGGGTTTATCGTGAATATGAAAGGGTATTATATAATAATAATTCATTTGATTTTAATGACCTGATCAAAAAGACTATTGAATTGTTCAGGCAAGATTTCGATATTTTAAAAAAATATCAGAATAAGTTCAAGTATGTACAGGTAGATGAATATCAGGATGTAAATCATTCACAGTATAGAATTGTAAATATGCTGTCCAGGCCGGAAAAGAATATTTTTGTAGTTGGAGATGACTGGCAGGGTATTTACGGTTTTAGAGGTGCAGATATAACCAATATTCTTGAATTTGAGCAGGATTATCCGCAGGCAGAAATAATAAAATTGGAGCAAAATTATAGAAGTACGAATAATATTATAAATGTATCCAATTCATTAATAAAAAATAATTCTCAGAATAAAGAAAAGGCTGCCTGGACTGAAAAAGATGACGGAGCTCCAATTTTTGTAGCCCAAACAGAAAACCCTCAGATAGAAGCCAGGTATGTTGCCAGACGGATTAATGATCTGGTTAATCATTATAATTATAACTATAGTGATATTTCAGTCTTATCAAGGACTAATTTTCAAAATTATTATATTCAGAGGGCTTTTCCTAAAGCACATATTCCCTATCAGATTGTGGGGGGAGTCAGTTTTTTTGACCGTCAGGAAATCAAGTATTTCGTAAATTATCTCAGACTACTGCTTAACCCTAATGATGGTTTGGCTCTGAAGAGAATATTCAAGAAAGAAGCTGAAGGTGTTGGTGAAATATTACTCAGTGAGATGAATAAATACGCAGACCAGCATCATATGGATATTACTGATGTTTTTGAAAATGCAACTGTAATCCGGGGTATTGGGAAAAAGAAAGGTGATAATGTTATTGCCTTTAAAAGAGATGTAATTGAAAGTCTTAATGAATTACGTAATAAAAGAATGCCAATAGATAAAAAGGTGCTAGCTGTCTATGAAGCAGTGAATTTCAAGGAAAAAATACTGGATAGTTTAGGTGATGTGGAGCAGAGGGAAAAATATATTGATTTATTTATGAATGATATTGAAAGTTATCGCAATTACAATCCATCAGCAACACTCTATGATTATATGTTAATTAATAAATTAATTGGTGACCAGGACCAGCTCGATGACGAAGATGAGGATACGGTAAAAGTAATGACAGCTCATACATCTAAAGGTCTGGAATTTCCAGTAGTATTTATTATAGCAGCAGAAGAAGATGTTTTTCCACATCAAAAGAGTCTGGAAGAAAAGCTGTCAGGAAATAATCCTTATGCAATTGAAGAAGAGAGAAGGTTGTTTTATGTAGCTATGACCAGAGCTCAAAAAGTTTTATTTATATCTTTTTCCAAAACGAAAACTCAAAACTATGAAAAAGGTCAGATAAAACAGATTACTCCTTCCCGGTTTCTGACGGAATTACCTAAGGAAAGATTGGATTTAAGTAGTGTTAAAGGATTTAAAAGGGCTATTAACCTGAATATAAGAAAGGATAATTCGATTTTATAATCAGATGAAGACAATGGATATCAAGCAGATAATGGACAGTGTATCAGGTACACTGTCCATTTTATAGTTTGTTTTTAACTACCTGGATCTGTTCCTGAAAACAGACGAAGCAGAAATTGTACGTCCTTACTTATTGCTTCTAAGCCGCATTTTTTCATTCAATATTTTCTTTCTAATTCTGATAGCATCAGGTGTGACTTCAACCAGCTCATCATCATTTATGAATTCCAGTGCATCTTCTAAGTTAAGTTCTATAGGTGGGCTTAAGTTTAGAGCATCATCAGATCCGGCTGCCCTGGTATTTGTCAGTTTTTTGTTTTTACAGGGATTAACGGTAAGGTCATTATTACGGTTGTTAATTCCGATAACCATACCTTCATAGACTTTAGTTCCCGGAGTTATAAACATTGTTCCTCTTTCACTGAGGTTGTAAAGCGAGTAAGCCATGGCTGTTCCGTTATTTTTTGATACCAGTACTCCATTGGTACGCTCCGGAACTTCACCTTTATGTTTTTCATATTTTTCAAAGGAACGGATTAGTGTTCCTTCACCTCTAGTATCATTTATAAAATCACTTTTAAATCCAATTAATCCTCTGGTAGGTACAAGGTACTCCATCCTGACAAATTCATTTTCAGTGGACATAGTCTGCATCATACCTTTTCTCTGATTCAGCTTTGATATTACTGTACCTGAATACTGTTCAGGAGTTTCAATAATAACTCTTTCTACTGGTTCCATTAATTGGCCTTTTTCTCTATGCATTAATACTTCTGGCTTGGAAACAGAGAGTTCATAACCTTCACGCCTCATATTTTCCAGTAAAATGGAAAGATGGAGTTCTCCCCGGCCTGATACTTTAAAGGAATCATTTTCTATTAATCTTTCTACCCGTAGACCTACATTTACTTCCAGTTCTTTTTCCAGTCTAGCTTTAAGGTGTCTGCTGGTAAGATATTTACCACTTTCTCCAGCAAAAGGTGAGTTGTTTATAGAAAAGTTCATGGATAAAGTAGGCTCTTCAATTTCTATCATTTCCATTGCATTAACCTGATTTACATTACAGATTGTTTCTCCAATAGATATATCATCGATACCGGCTACAGCTACGATTTCACCACTATGTGCTTTGTCAACTGCAGTCTGCTGTAATCCCTCATAAATAAATAGTTTAGATATTTTGTTTCTGCTGACTGTATTATCTCGTTTGGAAACTGCAACCTGTTCACCGGATTTTATAGTTCCCTTATAGATACGACCAATACCTATTCTACCCAGGTAATCATCATAAGCCAGGTCATAAATTTGTAACTGCAGTGGTTCATCATCATAATCAGGATAGACATCAGTGTGCTTGATAATAGTTTCAAATAAAGGTGTTAAATCCTGGCTGTTACCATCTATTTTTCTGCGGGCAATACCATCTTTGGCAATACCGTAAATAACGGGAAAGTCCAGTTGCTCATCATCTGCTTTCAAGTCAATAAATAAGTCCAGTGCCATATCTACAACTTCTTCAGCACGTTCATTTCGTTTGTCCATTTTATTGATAAATAATATTGGTTTTATACCCATTTCCAGTGATTTTTTCAGGACAAACCTGGTCTGCGGCATAGGACCCTCACTGGAATCAACTATCAAAATAGCAGTGTCAACCGCTTTAATTACTCGCTCAACTTCTGAAGAAAAATCAGCATGCCCCGGTGTGTCAACTATGTTTATTTTTATACCATTGTATTCTATAGCACAGTTTTTAGAGTATATAGTTATACCTCTTTCTCTTTCAAGGTCATTACTATCCATAACACAGTCTACTACATCTTCATTTTCCCTGAAAACTCCACTTTGATTTAAAAATGCATCTACCAGAGTAGATTTTCCAGCATCAACATGGGCAATTACTGCTATATTAATTATATCCTTTTTTAATGTTTTTACTGTCATATATGTTATCCCTTCCTTTTTGTACGTCTAATATATTTTATACGTAAATAAACAAATAATCAAATGATTTATGAATTAGTATTAGTTAATTATGGCAAAATAAAAAAAACGGCAAATTTTATTTATTATATAATGTGTGTTATAATTACCTCTAATTGTATTTGTAGAAAATGTAGAAAAAAGAGGAGAGTGTTAGTTTGAATTTACCAAAATTAAAAATAGGAAAATTAAAACTTAAATACCCTATTATTCAGGGGGGGATGGCTATAAAAGTATCTATGGCCAGGCTTGCCAGTGCTGTAGCTAATGAAGGAGGTATAGGAGTAATAGCTGGTACAGCTCTACCTGCCCATGTATTAAAAAGGGAGATAAAAAAGGCCAAAGAGATGACAGAAGGGATAATTGGTGTTAATATTATGTATGCAGCTACTGAGTTTTCAAAATTATTGAAGACATCGGTAGAAGCAGGAATAGATGTTATTATTTCTGGAGCAGGTTTTTCCCGTGATATGTTCTCAGTAGGCAAAAAAAGCGAAACTCCAGTAATACCAATAGTCTCATCTTTAAAACTGGCTAAAATTTCGGAAAAACTGGGTGCTGCTGCTGTAGTTGTTGAAGGAGGTAATGCCGGAGGTCATTTGGGTACAGACAAGAACAGCTGGGATATTATTAAAAATATAAAAGAAAACGTTAACATTCCGGTTATTGCAGCCGGTGATATAGTTAGTCCTACTGATATTAAAAAAGTATTTCAAATGGGTATGGATGCTGTACAGATGGGAACAAGATTTTTGGCCAGTAAAGAATCAGATGTTTCTGATGTTTTTAAAAAATTACTGGTTAAGGCTAAAGCAGAAGATGTAGTTAAAATAATGAGTTCAGCAGGTTTGCCTGCTAATGCTATTAGAACAAAATTTACTGAACTTATTTTATCTGGAAAAGCTCCAGAGCCTGAAGGATGTACTAATTGTTTAAAAACCTGTTCAAAAGAATTTTGTATTAGAGATGCTCTGCTTGCTGGACATGAGGGTGACATGGAAAAAGGGGTGTTTTTTACAGGAGAAGGAGTTAATAAAATAAAGGAAATATTATCTGTCAAAGATATTTTTAAAAAGATTATTAATTATAAAGGTTAAAAAAATAGGTGCTGTTTTTAACAGCACCTATTTTTTTATAGAATTTTTTTATAAATATTATAAATATAATTTGACAATACTAAATAATAAGATATATTATATAAGTAATATGTAGAATATCTTATAATATTTCTACTCCAATTTTAATACTTTATACTTTTATTCAACCAAAAATACATCAATTTATAATGTAGAATTATACATACATAGGAGTGATAAAAATGAGTAATGTATGGTTTGTTCCTGTTGACTCAGAAGAAAATACAGATGAAATTGATACTAAAGTACTTGAGCTTTATCAGGCTGCAGTAGAAGAAAATGATGTTATAGAAAATGAAGATTTTGTGGCTATAAAAATTCACTTTGGCGAAAAAAACAATACTGGTCATGTTAAACCAGAATATTTGAAAAAATTGGTTGGTAAAATTAATGATACTAATGCTAAACCTTTTTTTACTGATACCAATACTTTATATCAGGGACAACGTTTAAATTCTATTGATCATTTAAGACAGGCTCATGAACACGGATTTTCTCTTGATAATATTGATGCACCTGTGATTATTGCTGATGGATTATTATCGAAAAATTTCTCCAGAGTAGAAATTCCAGGTAAACATTTTGATACTGTAAACATTGCTAATGATGTTCTGCATAGTGATGTATTAATTGGAATTTCTCATTTAACCGGTCATATGGCTGCCTGTATGGGGGCTTCGATAAAAAATATTGGTATGGGTTGTGCCTCCAGAAGTGGGAAACAGCGTCAGCATGCCGATGTATCGCCAACTATATCAGCAGTTAATTGTATTGCCTGTGGTCAGTGTGTTAAGTGGTGTCCGGTTGAAGCTATAGAAATAACAGATGGTAGTGCACATATTGATTCAGAAATATGTTATGGATGTGCTGAATGTATAACCACCTGTCAGTTTGGTGCTATATCAGTAGCCTGGGGCGGAACCAGTGAAGTATTACAGGAAAAAATGGCGGAATATGCTCTTGGAGCAGTCCAGGATAAAAAGAGAAAATCACTTTTCTTTAACTTTTTGATTCATATTACCAAAGACTGTGATTGTATGGGTAGAGCACAGGATAGAGTTATTGAAGATATCGGTATTTTAGTTTCTCATGATCCTGTAGCAGTTGACCAGGCAGCAGTAGATATTCTGAATGAAAAGGCAGATGAAGATTTTCTAAAAGAATTGTGGAGTGAATCTGATTTGGATTACCGAGTACAGATCAAACATGCTGAATTAATAGGTCTGGGAAGCAGTGAATATGATTTAATTGAACTTTAGTATTTTGTTTATAATAAAACGTACTATAAAGAAGAATAGCTGTTCAGGAAAAGATATGATACATTAATTACAAATATTTACCTGCAGGCTAATAAACTATGTAAGTAGAAATAAATAATATAGAATCTATTAGTCTGTGGGTGAATTTTATGAAAAAAATAATTTCCTTTATTATAGTTATTGTAGTTTTTATGATATTTGTAGTACAGCCTTATTCACTATCAAAAGCATATGCTTTTGATAAAGAACTACAGGAAAAAGTAATTGATACTGCTAAAATTGCTGCTGTTTTATATCTTATTGGTAGAGTTAGTAATTATATAGGTCAGGGTTCAAATAATAAAAGGCAGGAAGATAGGGGTATTATAGATCTGACAGATATTAAAAATGATAAATTAAATAATAAAGTAATAGTTATTGACCCCGGTCATGGCGGACATGATACAGGGGCAATAGGGCAGCGTGGTTTAAAGGAAAAAGATTTGAATCTGGAGATAGCTTTAAGATTATATCAGTTATTAAAACAAAATACAGAAGCCGATATATATTTGACAAGAGGTAGGGATGAGTTTGTCTCATTAAACCAACGTTCTACATTTGCTTCCAGCAAGGATACTGATGTATATATAAGTATCCACAATAATGCAGATATAACAGGGAAACATCATGGCACAGAAACATATGCACATTATAGTACGTCTAAGAACACATGGGCTCTTGCCTGGTATATCCATGAGTCACTGGTTGATAACCTGGGCTTTCAGGATCGAGGGTTAAAGGCTGATAATTTTCATGTTATTAGAGAAACAGCGGATATAAATTCAATCCTTTTAGAGATTGGTTTTGTTTCCAATTTGCATGAAGAATCTATCTTAAAACAACCAAAAACTCAGGATGCTGCTGCCAGTGCTATATATGAAGGTATAGTGAAATATTTTAATGAAAATAAGTAATTTTTATTTTTGCCGAAGAACCCTGAAAAAGGGTTTTTCTTTTATCATAATTTATTAAAAGATATTTCGAGATTAATATTTTCATCATAGTAAGGTTGAAAGGACTGTATTTTAACCCATTCACTGGATTTTCCTTTATATTTAGTCTCTGTAGTTTGGATACCCTGACTGCCGTCAAAATGCTGTTCGGTTTTACCATCACTAATGACAGCATCAAATCTTCGGTTATTATGTGAATAAATTTCAAAACCATTGTTAAGAACCAGTGTTGTCATTAACCGAACTCGTTCACCATTATAACAACTGCGGCTTAAACCAGTTGCAGGAATGATTTCATCCCAGACTATATTGTCCTGCTGATCATGGACTATACACCTTATGTTGTTATCCAGTACTATAAGTGTTAAAGTAATTATTTCACCAGGATTAAAGGTAATAGAGCCGTTTTCAATATAATTCCAGCCGTAATCCGGTGTTACTGCAAATAATAACCACTTATCGAAATCAGCCTGATAGCCAACACCAAATTCACAATTTATACCATAATTATTGTTAACTCCACAATAATTCCAGGCAGAATTACGTCCTTCAGGTATTTTTAAATCCGATTCTGATGGTAATTGAATAATTTGTCTGGCCATATTGTACCCGGGATAAGTTTCCAGTCTCCGGACTGCTTCATATTTGTTGCTTGAACTGATATATAGTTCTGAGCTGTAGTCATAATTATAATATGAATAGTTTATCGATGCAGTTTCTATATTGATAGAATATGAAATTGAAGAAATGAAAAAAAGAAATAGAACAAAGAATAATATAAACGTAAATTTGTATATTTTCTTAAACACAAAAAAGATACCTCCCATGTAAGAGATATCTATTATTATATGCATAAAATTATATTTTAGTTCATTCTTAAAAGTTTAAATCAAATATACAAAATTAAAATAGTATTACCAGAAATTATAGATAGATTCTTGACAGCTATTTTGGAATATTATATACTAAAAAATAGAAAAAATAGGGTATTGATAGAGGTTTTTGGGGGTGTTTGTAGTATCTTATCTAAAAAAATCGAAAAAATATTTATTACCAACAATAAACTTTTACAGTATAGAGTAACAGCAGTATTGGTAGCTTTTTTTTATGTCATTTTTGCTTTTGTATTTAAATTAAATAATATAAAAGACCCTATGGGAATTCATCGTTATATAGCTATTTCAGTTTTAGTAATTGGTTTTATTTTAAGTTTTCTTTCTGCAAAAGTAAAAAGCCATATTAACAAAATAATGTTTTTTTCTATATATTTTTTAAACCTACAGATGATTTTTCTGGGTTACTATCATAGTTTTACTTCTTTCCATATTCTAGCAATAATGTCAATGATGTTTTTTGTAGATTTAATATTTGACGATGTTATATTAATTGGTTTTTACAATATTAATACAGCTGTATTAACAACCATTTTAATTTTAGTTAATAAGCATACAACAAGTGATTTTCAGTTAGTACTTGTGATATTAGCAGCATCTTTACTACCATATCTTATTAGTTTTTCCAAACTGAATGCACAGAAAAAAATAAGATATCTTACATACCATGATAGTTTGACTGATTTATATAATAGAAATTATCTTAATGAAGAGATAAGCAATATTGATACAGAAGAGAATCTACCATTAAGTATAATATTGGGTGATCTTAATGGTTTAAAGATTGTTAATGATGCTTTTGGCCATCAAAAGGGTGATAAAATATTATCCGCAGCCGCAGAAGTTTTTAAAAAATCATGTCGAGAAAAAGATATACCTATCCGCTGGGGTGGTGATGAGTTTTTAGTATACTTACCACAGACTACATATGAAAAAACCAGAAAAATAGCAGCAAAGATTAATAAAAAATTTGATGAAGTAAAAGTCGGTCCTATAAAGCCTACTATTGCCTTAGGATATGAAACAAAAAATAAAACTGATGAAGATCTTACTGATATATTTAAACAGGCTGAAGAACACATGTATACAAAAAAACTGGAAGAAAGTAGAAATGCTCATAGTACAATTATATCTTCTCTAAGAAAAACATTAAGTGAATCGACCAATGAAACTTCAAAGCACTGTCAGAGAATGAGAGAATATGTTATAGAATTGGGTGAAGCTATCGAATTATCGGATCATCAACTTATTGAGATTGGGCTTTTAGCGGAACTTCATGATTTGGGTAAAATAGCTGTTACCAAAGATATTTTACAGAAAGAAGATAAACTGGATGAAAATGAATGGGTGCAGATAAAAAGACATTGTGAAATAGGGTATAAAGTTGCTAGTTCTTCTCCGGAAATCATAAAAATAGCCGAAGGGATTTTAAGCCATCATGAATGGTGGGATGGAACAGGGTATCCTCAAAATTTGAAAGGAGATGATATTCCACTATCTGCCAGGATTATTTCTATAGTTGATGCTTTTGATGTAATGACTCACGGAAGATGTTATAAACCAGCAGTATCTGTTGATAAAGCTGTACAGGAATTAATAGCTTGTAAAGGCAGCCAGTTTGACCCTGAACTTGTTGATATTTTTATAAATAAAGTATTAAAGCATAGAAAAAAAACATAGTATGAAAAAAGGGATAACTTATTTAAGTTATCTCTTTTTTAGCTGGTGTGGTATACAGAGGCCTTAGTTTTCATAAAATAGATATCAAAACATATATATACAGTGTAAGAATCTTCACATATGATTAACATTATTAGTTTGAGTTAAATAGAAGTCTGGAGGTTTAATTGATGCTTACACCCAGCCTGGAAGATTATCTAGAAGAAATATACCGTTTTTCCTGTGAATTAGGATTTATTAGGATTACTGATGTAGCTAATAAACTTGATGTTTCACTTCCTTCTGTTAATAAAGCAGTAAAAGTTCTTGCCGAAAAAGGTTACCTGGATTATATTCCCTATAAAAATATTGATCTGACAGATAAAGGGGCTAAACTGGGTAAATTTTTAGTTGAAAGAAACCGGATGCTTCAGATTTTTTTAAAGGTAATCGGTAGTAAAACTGATAGAGAAGCAGAAGCAGAAGCTATAGAACATTATCTGTCTAAAGAGACTGTTACAGCAATGACAATGGTAGTGGAATTTTTCAAAAAAAATCCAGATATACAAGAGCAGCTAATAAAATTTCAACAGGAATTACAGAAAGAAGAAAGCCCCAATAATATTTAATAGATATTAAATTTATATTTATACTATATTTATATAATTATGGTTACAACGAGTAAAAATAAAAATTATATCTGGGGATATTTGCTATATTAAAAGGTTAATTAATTGTACTATTATAAAATTGACTCCAACAGCTACACATGTTGTTAAAAAGAAAGTGAAAATAGGCCATTTAATACTTTCTGTTTCTTTACGAATAGTCAGTAGTGTAGTTCCGCAGGGAAAGTGAAGTAGTGAAAATAACATTGTAGATAAAGCAGTAACCCAGGTCCAGCCGTTATTTAGTAGAATATTTCTTAAGGCATTAGTACTTTCAGGTTCCAGCATAGTAGTAGCGGATAAATAACTCATAACCAGAATCGGAATTACTATTTCATTGGCCGGTAGTCCCAGAATAAAGGCAAGTAAAATAATACCATCAAGACCTATCAAGACTGCAAAGGGATCGAGAAAATTTGCTACATAGTTTATTAGACTTACTCCATTAACACCTACATTGGCAAAAATCCAGACAACTAAGCCGGCAGGTGCAGCTACCATTACAGCTCTGCTCAGAACAAATAAGGTTCTATCCAGAAATGACCGCACCAGAATCCTACCAATTTGAGGTCTTCGATAAGGAGGTAGCTCTAAGGTAAATGAAGAAGGTATACCTTTTAGAACTGTTTTGGATAAACCCCATGATACCAGTAGGGTAATAAGGATCCCCAATAGTACCAGACCAACTACTACACCTGCTGCTATAAACGAACTATAGGTACTGCTTAAGACAGATCCCATAAAAATACTGGCAAGTATAATTAAAGTAGGGAAACGGCCATTACAGGGCACAAAGTTGTTAGTTATAATTGCTATCAATTTCTCTCTGGGTGAGTCAATTATGCGTGCAGCAATTACTCCAGCAGCATTACAGCCAAATCCCATACTCATGGTCAATGACTGTTTACCGTGAGCACCGGCTTTTTTAAAGAAGTTATCCAGATTAAAGGCGACTCTTGGTAGGTAACCCAGGTCTTCCAGGAGTGTAAATAGGGGAAAGAAGATAGCCATCGGCGGCAGCATAACAGAAATAACCCAGGACATAGTCCTATATACTCCCATTACCAGTATTCCATACAGCCATTCTGGTGCATGTACCCACATAAAAAAGTCGGTTAGTCGAGCTTCGAGCCAGAATAATGCTTCAGCGAGCATGGCAGAAGGCACATTGGCTCCGGCAATAGTTAGCCAGAATATTCCACCTAACATAAGCATCATAATCGGAAATCCCAGCCATTTTGAAGTAAGTATATTGTCTATTTTTTCTCCCCACTCTACACGTTTTTGACCAGTAGTAATACATTTGTCAGCAATCTGTTCAGCACACTGGTAGATATCTTTTACCAGCTGGTCTCTGAGTTTTTCTCTTTCATTTTCAGCAAAAGAACTATCTACCTGTCGGAAAATACTTTCAACATTTATATTATCAGTCTTAACTAATTCCATCAGTCTGTACCTCTCCTTCCTTATATTGATTTAAGTCTGCTTCAAAGTTTAACTGATATTTATTTATAGATTCCAGAATGGTTTGATCACCTTCAATTAGCCTTAATGCCAGCCATCTTAAGTTTAGTTTGCCGGTCAGGCCGGACATATTGTTTTTTAAAATAGGAATTATCTGGTCTACTGCATCTTCAATTTGTTTAGAGTAGGTTATTTTTATTGGCGAAAATTCTATTAAATTATTATACATTTGATAAACAGTTTCTTTAAGCTGTTTTAATCCTTTGCCATCTCTGGCCACTGTCGGCACAACAGGTATTTTTAATTTATCTTTTAATTGTTCAATATCAATCTTAATGTTTTTTCTCCGTGCCTCATCCATAAGATTAACACAGACAATGACTTTATTTGTTAATTCCAATACCTGTAATACCAGATTCAAATTTCTTTCCAGATTAGTAGCATCTGTTACAACAATAGTTGCATCAGGTCTGGCAAAACATATAAAATCTCTGGCAATTTTTTCTTCTGTAGAATTTGCCAGCAGAGAATATGTGCCGGGTAGGTCGACAATCATAAAATCCTGGTCTTTATATTTAAAAAGTCCCCGGGCCTGTGTTACAGTTTTGCCCGGCCAATTGCCGGTATGCTGTCTTAAGCCTGTCAGGCCATTAAAAACCGTGCTTTTGCCTGTATTGGGATTTCCCGCCAGGGCTATTATCGGTTTTTCTCTATCAAATTCTATGTTGAAATCATTCCTTAATACATTTAGGCCAATTGACTCAGAGGTTAAACCCATTTTTATATTCCTCCTTAAAATTATATATATTTAAAAAGCTACTTTCACAAAATCTGTTTCTTCTTTCCTTAAGGCTAATACAGTTCCCCTGATAAGATAAGCAGTTGGATCACCTGAAGGACTTTTTCTTTTGGCTTCAACTATAGTTCCTGGTATAAAGCCGAGATCCAGTAGTCTTCTTCTTTTATTTCCTCTGGCCGTCAGGCCAGTAATTTTCCCTGTAGAACCCAGTGGTAGACTACTTAACAACATATATTAACCTCCTTTCATAAAATTAAATAATGGTTATATTGTTATCTTTCACTAACAAATATCAATACGATATCATAATATGTCTGATAGATAGATGTGTGAATAAAAAGTGCAATATTTATGGTATAAGGTTAAAAGAAATATGTAAGAAAATTAATCCAGGAAGATTTAAACCTAAAAATATTATATAATGGTATAATTTACAATTTTTTAAATATACTAATACAGACAGTAATTTTCAAAGGTGGGAAATGTATGAATAAAAAAGTATTTATCTTTGTTTTGTGTTTATTAATTATCACTTCTTTAGAAGTATATTCAGAACCAATTAACCATACTAATATAGAATTTAATAATACAGGGTTATTTTCTCTGGAATTAGATAATGTAGATAATGATAGTAAAAGTTTAAGTATATTTACCTCTTCATATTTTAAAGATGGAAATAAACAATTAAATTATCATTCAGAGCGCTTTATGGTCTGTGTTGAAAAAGCAGGTGAAACAATTTATGAATCAGTGGGAACTGCCAGTGGTGGTAAGTTAGAACTGGATATTGACGGCCTGGTAGATAATAATAAAATCACTTTAATATTTAAGTTTAAAATTTACAGTAATGATTTACCGGGACGCTATACTGCTAAATATCATATTAAAGAACATAAGCCAAACAGTCATAATAATAATGAAA
>JBMCBT010000038.1:0-17051 GCA_048623215.1 Halothermotrichaceae bacterium | reverse complement strand
ACTTTTTTCGTCTCAAAAATATTTTATCATTATTTTTAAACATTTAATTACCTCCTTATAAAAACACTTTTACTTGCTTCATTATTCCTTCCCGATAAAGTTGTATACCAAATAACCTATAACTGTACCAGAAATAATAAGTAACATAGATATTGCGCTACCATAACCAATATTATTATAAGTCAATCCATGATCATAAGCAATTGTTGCTAAAACCTCTGTAGCATGATCTGGGCCACCTCTTGTCATAACAAAAGGTAAAGTAAATATTTTCATAGCCCAAGTAGCAGCAAATAATACAGCAACTACAAATGTGCCTTTAAGCTGAGGCAAAGTAATATATAAGATTCTTTGCCATTCTGAAGTTCCATCGACATACGCTGCTTCATACAGCTGAGGATTAATACTTTTCAATCTTGATATGAATATAAACATACTCCAGCCAAAGCCATACCAAACCTGTAAAAGAACCAATACAATCATGGCTTTTTTTGTTTGAAGCAACATTCCTATACCAGTAAACATTTCTAACCCCATACCTTCAAATATTGTATCTAGAATACCTAAAGCAGGATTAAGTAATGTTTCAAAAACTATACCTACTACAATTAAAGCAAGCATAGATGGTATAAAAAAACTACCTCTAATAAAATTTCCAAACGGTCTCTCTTTTTCTAACAATAAGGCCATCACTAGTCCTAACAAAACCTGAAAAATGACTGAGCCTACAACAAAAATTAAACTATTTCTAAGTGCTATCCAAAAAATATTATTTTGAAATAAACTTTGATAATTTTCAAAGCCAACAAAAGTAATATTACTTATATCAATTCCTGACCATGTAGTAAAACTCAATCCCAAAGTACCTAGTATTGGAATTAACATAAAAAGAAAATAAATTATAAAAGCAGGAAAGATAAACATCCAAGGTCCAGAATTTGACCAAAATCGTTTTCTTTCAGGTTTCATTTATATATTCCTCCATTAATTATATTTTTGTTATCAGAGGCTATAATTAATTATAGCCTCTGATTTAAATTATTCTTTATTATCTTTTTTTTAATGCTTCTTGATGAGCTTTTTCAACTAATTCTGCAAATTCTTCTGGAGTTATCAGTCCAGCTACCATATCGGTCATCTTTTCATACATAGTTCCATATCCAACTTCTGAAGGCATATGAACTTCAGGAGGTTCTACAACATTAATGTTTTCTATTGCCCAAACTACTTCCTCTTGAAAATCAGTTAATTCTTCTTTTCTATATGAACCCTTTGTTGCTCCAATTCTATTTCCCATTTTAAAGAATGTTTTATAAAACACATCTGGACGAGTAGCAAATTCTAAGAATTTTTTTACTGCTTCAGGATGCTCTGTATCCTTAGCTGCAACAAACTTCATTAAATAATGCATCTGACCATCTGTGAAACCGGGTTTTCCTACACCTTCAATCTCTGGAAACAGAAAATGTCCCCAATCAAATTCAGGTGAAATATCCCAGCTTGTATACCAACTTCCAGTAAAGTTAAACAAAGCATCTCCACTTAAAAAGAGCATTTTATTGCCTGTATCATAACTCATCATAGCTGCACCATCTGGGAAATAGTTTTTCTGCGCTAATTCATAAACTTTTTCTGCAGCCTTTACAAAACCTGGGTCAGTCCATTTTGGACCATCATCTGGGCTTTTACGTGAAATTATTTTTTTCATTGCATCAGCACCCGCAAATTCTCCCACAAAATTATTGAACCAGTGTAGAGCAGGATAACCTGCTTTAGTCCCTAAAGCAATCGGTGTATAGCCGGCATTTTTTGCCTTTTCACAAGCCTCTAAAAACTCTGTATAATTTTTAGGCTCACTAATATTTAATTCTTCAGCAATTTCTTTGTTATAAAAAACATGTACTACAGAATCTACTACAAAAGGTACAGAATAATATCTACCATCTTCTGTCCGTGCAGAACTTAATCCAGCATCTGAAAAACGATCTCCATATTTATCAAACCAGTCAGTAAGATCCATAACCTTACCTTTTCTTAATAATTCTTTAGCAGAATAAGGTTCTTCATTTATATGAATATCTGGAGGATTACCACCTGTAAATGATGTTCTAATAATTGAATCTGATTCCAGATTGGGCATAACTCTTTCTTCAACCTTAATATCTGGATACTCCTCTTCAAACATCTCAATTATTTTCCGCATAGCCGCCCTGTCATTCTTCGCATTATAATTATCCCACAATGTTATCGTTTTAGTTGAGGCATATGTTTGAACAGTGAAAACCGAAGCAACTAAAACAAAGGTCATTAGAAATACAGATAAAGTTAATTTGATTGTTTGCTTTTTTTTCATTTTTACATCTCCTTGTTTTAAATTATTTTGTTTCTAATCTTTCGAATATTTTGATAAATTATCACCCCCCTGTTTTGACTAGGCTTTACTTCTAATTCTGCTAATTTATTTTTGTTTTGAACTTATTTTCAGATAAAATCATAATTATTACTTTCCATGTATTTCAAATATTGTTTCTTTATCAAATTCACTTTTGATCCAAATAACTAATTTTCCTTCAAACACTTGTGTAAAATATTTATCATTATCAATATTTATATTATTAACTCGTAAAGATACTTTTGGTGAATCCCAATCTTCAATTATAAACACTGGATTAATTTGTTTTTTATCAGTATCAGGTGTAAATTTAAAACGTATTTCTTCTTCTCCACTTTTCCTGAAAATATATGCTCTTTTCGAATAATCATATCCTTCATAGAGAACTTGTCCATATTGTCCTGTATAATTATGACTTAAGTCTTCTTTTTTTTCTACTTCAATTTCAGCAGGATAATGATAAGATTTAGCCAATTTATCAAGTTTCTCACTATTATTTTGTCCATCAATTGCCCCAACTAACATATACCATGTAGTTCCTGGATATGGAGTAGGTACGAAATCATCTTGACCTCTTCTCATAGCATAATTTACATCCATAAAACAGGTATGAGTAGCTACTTCTTTTATATTTTGAGTCTCATTTGGAGCCCAACCAATAAAATTTTCCATATCAGATGCTGGCCAATGTTTAAAAGTTGCTATTTCTCCTTCATGAGTAAACAAGCCTAAATATGGGTGATTCTGTCCACATGCATTACACTCAACATATGGGAAAATATGTTGGTCTTTGCATATGATAATAAAAGGGTCTGGTATTTCTTTTAATCTAATCCTACCAATATAATTTGACCAATCTGCAACTTGAGAGTAATAATCACAAAAAGGGTCAGCCAAGTCTTTATAATTCTCAGAAGGAGTAAAAAATGGAACATCTATAGATTCCCCATTGCCATCTCTTAACTCAAAAGGATTTGATCCCTTTAATACATCTAAAGGACCTGTACCTATACCGTTAATAAGAATCATTTCTGCCATCTGCCAAAAATTAGGATTACCACCATGATTGTTTTGAGTTCCAGGCCATAATGCAACTTCACGAACTGCTATACCGTCGGGATATATTGTGTAAATTTCCTCAGCTCGTGTATCGCCATGAAATACTCTATAACGCATATCATTAAGTCTATATGACCATTTTACTCTGACTCTTGCCGGACCGGATTCTAATATTTCCACTTTACTCCATTTTAGCTTTTTATCCATAATTGGCTCATAACAATGCAAATCATTAGGACTATTTGTTTCACACCATTCTGGAGTAAACCAAACATCATTTCCTAAATTTACACATCCTACATATTGTGCCTTTTCCCAAAATACAAAATCCCAATCTTTATCACAATCTACAACTACTGCTCTCCCTTTTTTACCTGCAAACTCTAGTTGAACTTCTTTGGCTTCCATTAAATTACACTCCTTACAGTTTTATTAATTCTCATATTTTTTTAATTTGAACACGTTTTATTTTAATAAAAAACAATACCCTCCTTCCATTTTTACTATACGCTTTAGATATTTTTAACAGACTCTCTTTTTACTAATCTTGGCCTAATAACTTTATTCTCAATGTTATTATCCCCTTTTATCATTTTCTCTAACATATTAGCACCTAGAGAAACCATCTTTTCAATAGGTTGTGATACCGTTGTTAATTTTGGATTTACCATTGTTGAAAAATTGATATCATCATAACCAACTAATGAAATATTTCCGGGAACTTTTAATCCATTAGTTTTTAACTCTTTTAATATATGAAATGCTTTAAAATCATTTGAAGCAAATATTGCTGTAAAAGATGTGTCACTTTTATTAATGAAGTTTAAGAGATTTTGTATACAACTAGCAGATTTCCATTGTTCTTCTGAACAAATAAAAATATAATCTTCATTAGGCATTAATCTTCTTTTTAAATAAGCCTTAATAAATCCTTGTTTCCTTTGTCTCTCAGCTTGAGTGAAATCAGAAGTAGCAAATATAATTTTTGTATGGCCTGATTCAATAAGATATTCTGTTACTATCTCTCCACCATAAATATTATCAACAGTGATGGAAGGAATATTGTAATTTTCTGCTTTCCTATCTAATAATATAATTGGTATTGATTCTTTAATGTTAAAGTTTATTATATTAGTTAAATCTTCTTCACCACCAATAGATATTATCCCATCAACATTCCTATCTTTTAAAACTTCTAAAGATTTCTTTTCTATTTCAGAATTATTGTCAGTATTAAAAATAACAGGTACATATCCATATTCTATTAATTTTTTTTCAGCAAACCAACTCGCCTGTGAATAAAAAGGGTTTCTAATATCTGGAACTATTATTCCAATTAAACATGTTTGTTGGGTTGCAAGACTTCTGGCCACTTGATTCGGACGATAGTTTAAATCTTTTACAACTTTCATTACTTTCTTTTTAGTAACTTTAGAAACTGATTCACTTTTATTTAATACTCTTGAAACGGTACTCTTGGAAACTTGAGCAATATTCGCTATGTCCTCAATAGTAATATTCATTATTTCTCTCCTTATTTTTATTGCA
This sequence comes from Halothermotrichaceae bacterium, assembly GCA_048623215.1. Taxonomy (GTDB): domain Bacteria; phylum Bacillota; class Halanaerobiia; order Halanaerobiales; family DTU029; genus JBMCBT01. Next base: position 12,052 of record JBMCBT010000038.1, on the reverse strand, counting down.
AATAATTATTTCTAGTTTCTGTGCCCGGTTACTCTAAAAAAATCCTATATATATAACCATAAAATACATCTTTGACAAATCTTTTGGAACCGGATCCTTATATATGTAATATTCTATACAATTCTGAAAAAACCTTTTTTTTTTTTTGATATTTTTAAAAAAACAATAAACATATTTTATGCTTAACCCTGATATCTAACTCAATCCTATAAAGTTATAACCATAATTATATATATCCATACATGCTTTCATACCGGCTTTATAATACACTCTTTACTGCCTTTTTCTTGCTATCAACTGATTAATTTTTACTTCATACTCTTGAAACGATAGTTTCTCCTCTTGATTTTATTAAAAAAATTTATTTCTAGTTTCTGTACCCGGTTACTCTAAAAAAATCCTATATATAACCATAAAATGCATCTTCGGCAAAACTTTTGGAACCGGTTCCTTATGTATGTATTATTCTATGCCATTCTGAAAAAACCTTTTTTTATTTTTTAAAATAATAAAGATATATTTTGCATTTAACACTGAAATCTAACTCAACCTATAAAGTTATAGCCATAATTATATATATCCAATGTTCCTTATCATTATATATTTTTGTCTAAATCGTTCATATAGTAAAAAGTTCAAATTAACCATGATAAAAGAATATACATCAGAGAAAGAAAAAAATATTAGGAAAAAGAAGAGAATTTGAAGTTGAAGTTCTTAAAAAAAGAGGAGTTCGAGAAAAAAACTTCACTGTCTGAAATGTTTCATGGAAAGAAGTTTAGTTCTTGAAAAACTAACAGAAAGAATAGTTGAGTATATTGAATTCTATAATGAAAAAAGGTTCCAAAAAAAAATTAGGATATATGGCTCCGTTATAGTATCGCGACCATACATCCCAATGTGCATAATATTTTAATTAAATTACCTGTCTACTTGACAAAGGTTTGTTCATTAGGCCTGCCCTTTTCATCTACATTAAACAATAAACTCATATCAGTTATATGATATTTACTTTCTTTGATTTATTGGTTTAAAGTCTACTTTTTCTGGCCCTGCATAAACACTGGCGGGGCGTATTAATTTTCTGCTGCATTCAAGCTGTTCTATTCTATGAGCTGACCAGCCGGCTATTCTTGACATAGCAAACATAGCAGGAAAAATATCCCGTGGGAAGTTCATTAAATCATAGACCAGAGCAGAATAAAAATCAACATTAGGAGAAATAACTATATTTTCTCTATCAACACCTTTATAATCAGCCAGTACATCTCTGGTCAATCTTTCAACTCTTTCATATAATTCAAACTCTTCAATTTTACCTTTTTGTTGAGCCAGGTCTCTGGCTTTAGCTTTAAGCATTACGGCTCTGGGATCCGACAAAGTATAAACAGCATGACCCATTCCCCATATCTTACCAGATCTATCTCCAGCTTCTCCCTTAACTATCTTCATTAAGTAATCAAAAACTTCACCATCACTATCAATATTATTCACATACTCTTTTATATCATCCATCATTCGAACACATTTCAAATTGGCTCCACCATGTAACGGCCCTTTTAAAGAGCCTAAGGCTGCCACTATAGCTGAATAAGTATCTGTATGTGTTGAACTTACTACACGGTTTGTAAAAGTAGAGTTGTTTCCACCACTATGATCAGCATGTAGAACTAACATTATATCCAGTACTTCAGCTTCCAGGTCGGTAAAGTTTTGATCCTCCCGAAGTAAATGAAGAAAATTTTCAGCTGTAGTTAAATCAGTACTGGGATTATGGATATATAAAGTTTTACTATAATGTTTATACTGCTTGGCCAGATAAGAATAAGCAACAACAGTAGGCAGTTTGGCAATAAGATTCATACACTGTCTGATAACATTTTCAGTAGAAATATCATCTGGTACTTTGTCTGTCCTGTAAAAAACAGTAACAGCCGTCTGTAATTTATTCATGATGTCCTTACTGGGAAAAGGAAGAATTATATTTTGTACAAATTCTCTGCTGAGAAACCTCTCTTCTGCCAGAGCATCTGTGAATTCCTTTAAATCCTCACGACACGGTTGTTCCCCAAACATTAACAAATAAGCCGTTTCAGCAAACCCATCTCTTTTTTCTTTCAAAAACCCTTTAACAAGGTCTTTGATTTCTATACCTCTATATCTCAACCTTCCTTCAACCGGAGTTACATTACCCGCTTCGTCCTTTTCATACCCTGTAACATCTGATATTTCAGTTAAAACTGTCTTCACACCTGTACCATCAGGGTTACGAAGTCCATTTTTAACATCATATTGCTGATATAAATTCGTACCAACAAAACAATTCTCATTATATTTCTCGGTCAACTTTTTACTTAATTCCATCAATACTCACTCCTCGCTTTTCTAGGTACTTATTATATATTATATTTGATAAACAATTTTTTATCAAATATATATTAAATTAGTTAGTGCAAAAAAATATCTAACACACCAAAATTCTCTTTTATCTATTTATCCTTAACTTTTCTCTTAGATTATGACAAAACTCTTTTATAAAACAATAAGCCTGCCATTAATAATACACCTGTCAGGCTGAGAAATAGACAGCTTCTGTATAATACAATCATTCCATAGACATCCATTATAACCCCACCAGTAAGACTGGCAATAATTCCACCAACTCCAAAAGCTGCCATAGTTAATATACTCTGAGCACTTGTTCTTAATGAATCCGGAGCAATAATATTAATATAAAAACGGGCTGTTATCAGTAAAACACCATATGATAAAGACTGTAGTGCTCCAAAAATAAGAAAATACCCGGGGGACACTGCCTCAAAAGCAATAATAACTCTTAAGACATAGATACAGCTCGCTATAAAAAGTAATGAAACTGGTTTAAATTTTCTCAGCATGTATTTTCCCAGAAAGAAAATTGGAGCTTCACTTATTGCATTAAAAAATAAAACATAACCCAGTATAGTAGGTGTACCTCCAACTCTTTTTATAAATTGAGGTAAAAATATAAGGATAATATTATTTGGAATAAAAATAAAAATTGCACTTAAAACAATTACTGTATATTCTATATTTTTAAATAATATGATTGGATTTTTACTGTTTGTATCTGAAGAGATATCTTTATTTTCCCTGTCAGTCTTCATATTCTTTTCTGGTGAAATATGGGGTGTATCACTTATAAAAAAAGCAATTACCGTTGCTATTACCAAAAACATAAAATGTGTTATAAAGAGTATTTTCCAGCCGAAAGTATCAACAGATTTACCGAAAATAATAACTGTAAGTGCAAAACCAACTGAACCCCAGGCTCTCATAAAACCATAATTATCAGACAATTTTTTCGAACTTTTCAAAATCCAGCTGTCCAGTATAGACTGCTGTGGAGCCCAGAAAAATCCTATAATTCCAGTAGCAATCAGGATAAGCCACCAATTATAGTAGGGAAATGGCAATATTACTACGGCAATACATAATAGACCGATTATAAAAACCTTTTTATTGGTATTATAAAAATCACATATGTAACCCAGTAGAGGTTCTCCTATTAAACCCAGTAAAGTTCTTATGGAAATTATTGTACCTATTTCCGTATTACTGTAACCCATATCACTCAAATAATAAACAATATATGCACCATAAGTAGCCCACGAACCCCAGAAAAACCACTGTAAAAGACTGAATCCAGTTATTTTTTTCCGATAGTTTTTCATAAATACACCTCAAAACTTATTGTCTTTAAAATTATAATTGTTTAAGTTAGATTAACAGAGATAATATAAAATGTCAAATAATATACTATAGCGGCAGAATTCAGTCTTCTGCCGCTATCTAACTATCTTTATATTGTATCTACTATTTATACTTCTTTTAATATACTCATTTTTTCATTTCTTCAAGTTTCTTATACAGGAGCCAGTTCTTTTTCTTCATTTTTATTTACAGCTTTATACTGGTCAATATTGGAACTTAATCCCAGTTCACTGCGTTTTTTCTCAATATGTTCTACATAAATCTCAACAGTTTTTTCAGCATCCATCTCAACGACCATCTTACCTAACCCCAGTTTTTCGGTTGTCTCTGTCAGGGTTTCTACAACTACATCACTACCTGTAATTGATGGAACTGGCGCTACATGAACCAGCCATCCCAGAGCAACTGCTGTACAGGCATCAGCCACTGCTTTTTGTTCAAGATACTCAGGAGCACCTATTACAATAGGAAGTTTATTGGTATCTACATCCAGCTCATCGGCAATTTCCTTAGCTGTCTGGGTCATTTTACCGATATCTACACAGGCTCCAAAAGTTAACACAGGAGGTATACCCAGTTCTTTACAGACAGCTTTCAATCCCGTACCGGCCTCATCAGCTGCTTCTGGATTTGTTAAACCTGTATATTCCATTACTGAAGACGTACAGCCGCCGGAAAGCACAATAATGTCGTTTTTTATCAAACCTCTGGTTATTTTGAAAATATTGCTTCCTCCCTGACCATAACGGGCAGTAGTACAGCCTACTATTGTAGCTATACCTCTAATATTTCCATTTGCAATCTGTTCTATTAGTGGTGTAAAACTACCTCCCAGTGCCTCTTTAACAGATTCTGTACTAAACCCAACCATACATTCTGATACATGAGGTGGTATATATACCTGTCTATCGTCTGCTTTACGTTCTTTAAAGGACTCAACGGCCATATTCAAAGCCTTTTCTGCCTGTTCTTTCATCTTTTCCGGTATAAAATCCAGTGTTTCTGTACCCTGCAATTTTATAACTGGATGTGTACTTAATAATTTTGTGCCAAATTTCTTTGAATATATCGGTAATGTTGCCACAGTACAGTTATAATCAAACATAAACATATCAACAACACCGGTTGCCAGCAGATATTCCTGTGACAGCCATTCTCCTTCCTGTCCACCATAACCTTTTTGATCCTGCATACCTTCATAATTAATAAGCTGCTGACCTTCACAGACATGTCCTAATATCTGGATTCCATCTGCACCTGCATTTTTTGCTTTCTGCTGCCATTCATCACTGGAAGCAAGGTCAATGGCTACATGAGCAAATAAAGGCATATGACCATTTGACACAATATTGACCGTATTTTCTTTTAATAATCCCATATTCTGTTTCTTCATGGCAATCTTCTGGGTTCCCATCAAAATCTCCTGAAGTATATCAAGCATAAATAAGCCCTGATATTCATTGGCAATCCCCATCCGAACACTGTCCAGTAAAAAAGCTACCGGGTCAGACCTAAAGTTTGTCATACAGGTTGTCTGAGCATAAGACACTTCACTATATCCACCACCGGGGAATAACCCAAGTTCTTTCCATAATTCTTTCCTTTTAGCTGGAGCAAAAGCCTCTACAGTACTGGAGTGTATATGGTAAGGACTGTGAATATCATTAATAACCCAGTCAGAAAAATCAACAGCCAGCTCTTCTAACTTTTTGTTTACATCAAGTCCTGCCATATCAGCGAATTTTTTTAGCTTTTCTGCATCTCTTATCTTAAGTCCACTTTCTGGATGATGTCCAGCAGCTTTCAGCGTTCTGGCTGCCTGATGAGCATGAAATATATTGGCTGCTGTACCTATAGTTACATGTCGGTAAACAAAATTCCGGGCCACCATTGTATGTGCATCAACACCACATGTACCTCGTGGTGCATTGGGAGCAATCCGGCAGGGCCCATTTGCACACAGCTGACAGGAAAGCCCTTCCACACAGAATTTACACTGAATCGGCTGCTGATCAGAAAATCTATCAAAAACATTGGTCATTTCTGCATCATTTACTACCTGATACATTTCACGCATAGCCGGGTCTATAATAACATTTAGCGGATAACCTTCTTTTGACTGATCATCTTTATCTACATGCTCTCTCTGCCACTTATGTACTTCTTCCATGGAAGGTGATTTTTCTATATTCTCATAGGTAATTTTAATCCTCTCATGTACATCCTCATGATAAGATGGGTCATTTGAATCTTTTTTACCCAGTTTTGATCCAATTGTACCTTTATTACCACTCATCCTTTTGGAACTTCTACTATATGACTCTTTTACATCTTTATCTGACACCAAGAATTCCTCCTTATATACAAAATTTATTCTTAGTGTACCATAATAATGGATTTCATATACTTTTTATTATATCTATAATATTCTAATATCATATAATAAAGGTCCATCTTAAAAAATTATAAAAGACTGGCACTAACCAGTCAAAGATTAATATTCTTCTATAAAGTTATTCTCATCAAATTTCATATAACAATTATTTTTAAAAGATTCTTGATAATCTTCTACATACTTTTCCAGAGAAATAGGTTTTCTATCAAGTAATTTTTCAACTTGATCGGTAGTTATTTTAGCCAGTCCCAGCCTGGCTGTAGTATATAATCCAATCATAACCAATATATAACTACTTTCTAAACCTCTTTTTCTCATTCGTCTATAAAATTTAAATATTGAAGGTTTTGTATACTCAATATTCCTGTCAAGTACTCTACTAAATATTTCAGCTACCTGATAATAATTAAGTGCTTTATCACCGGTTAATGAATACGCCTTATTTTGATGACCAACTTCAACAAGTGCCAGTGCTCCTACTTCAGCAATATCCCTGACATCTATAAAACTGGTCTTTCCTTTACCGGCAGGAACAAATATTTCTTTATTTTCTTTGATATCATACTGATGTGTAGTATTTAGATTCTGCATAAAAAAACTGGCACGCAAAAATGTATATGGTATTCCTGAATTTTTAATATATTTTTCTATTTTATAATGGGGGACAAACCTATTTTTTTCTACACCAAGTAATGAAAGAAATACTATCTGTTTGACCCCTATATTTTTAGCTATATCGATAAAAGGAAATATATACTGCTTAACATCAGCTATCTTCGGCGGCCGAACCAGAAATATTTTATTAACATTTTTCAAAACATTTTGATAGGTCTCCTGTTTTAAGAAATCTAATCTCGTATAATCTATATTATGTTTTAATTGTTTCTTTGCTTTAGTAATATCTCTGACAGCGGCAGTAATCTTACATCTCTTATCTTCCAGCAGCTTTATTATTTCAGAACCTACATTTCCTGTTGCACCAGTAATTAAAATTTTATCTATCATAGAAGTCAGCTCCCTGCTTTATCAAATATTTGTACCCTGACTACTTATGAAAAGTATCAATTATTCCTCATTAACTGCTAATTCCATATCTATCTTCTTTTTCTTTATTATTTTTGTGCTCCAATCAACTGAATTTAACCATATTACTCCCAATAAAGCACCACCAACATTAGCAGCTGTTATAGCCCACCAGATACCAATCTTCTGCAAGTTTAGATAATAGGCAAAGATATAACCTATAATAACCCTGATTATCCACTGTGATGTAGAAGATATTATCATGGGTGGAACAGTTCTACCGGCCCCTTTAAAGACACCATTGGCTACATTCATCACTCCTATAAAACCAAAGGTAAGGGCAACTCTCAGTAAATAATCACCTCCATCTTTTAATACTTCTGCTTTATCATTAAATAATCCAACTACAAATTCTGGATTAATCATTATCAGTGCCCCAATTAAAGTCAGAGCTACAAAAATAATAATAATACTGATACGGGCTGTTTTCTCCGCTCTATCCTTTTTATCAGCTCCTATATTTTGACCCACCATGGTGGTTGTAGAAGCTGCCAGACCAAAGGCTAATATGACCGGCAAACTGATAATTCTATTAACAACACCATAAGCTGCTACTGTATACATTCCAAATACAGCTACCATTTTTGTCATGACCAACTGTCCCATTGATATCATAGCCTGTTCTATAGAAGAAGGTATTCCTACTTTTGTAATCATCTTTATTATTTCATAATCTGGTTTCATAAACTTAAGTTCTAATTTTAATCCTTCTATACCGCGAATCATTAAATATACGGCCAAAACAGTTACTACACCACGGGAAAATATAGTAGCGACAGCAGCACCCTGTACACCTAATTCCGGTAGAAATCCAATACCAAATATAATTAAAGGATCAAGTATAATATTTAACAAAACAGAGGCAAACATCATTACTGCCGGTGTTTTGGTTTCACCAATTCCTCTTAATACTGATGAAAAAATAAAAAAACCAAACACAAAAGGCATACCGGCAAAAATTGTTCTGATATATGCAACTGCATCATTGATAATTCCAGCATCTGCCCCCATCCAGATTATCATCTGTCTTGAAAAAATAATACCTACAATCATTATAATAATTGATATTGACCCAATATAAGTGATTAACTGCCCTAATACATGATTTATTTTTTGTTTATTGCCAGCTCCCTTATATTGAGCAATTATTGCTGTACCGGCAATTGTTAAACCAGCAGCTATCGATATCATCAAAAAAACCAAGGGAAAACTAATTGTAATTGCAGCAATTGCATCAGCTGAAACTTTTCCTACCCAGAAAGTATCAGCAAGGTTGTATAATGTCTGCATTAATTGACTTAACATTATTGGTAAAGCCAGTTTCATTAATGAACCAAAGATTGGACCTTCTGTAATATAAGTATGTTTATTAGTATTTTGTTTGTTCATCACTTGTCACCTTTCTATTAAACCAGTCACTCAATATTTTACATTTTTGCCAGGTATATATATTTATATTTCCTATTACTGTATTTATCTGCAGTCTAGACTCTGTTGTTTTTCACATTTTTCGCAGTTAACACCAAGATTTTCAGCAATTGTTTTTAATGTAGAAATAAATTGTCTTTTTTCACAACTGGATAATCCTTTAACCATTGTCTTTTCAGTTATCTCCAGTATATTCATAAATGTAGGTTTGAATTTTTGTCCTTTACTGGATAAATATATTTTATATTGTCTTTTATCTTCTGGATCTTTTTCCCTTCTGACAAATCCTTTTTTTACAAGTTTGTTAATAACCCTTACTGCAACAGCCTTATCAAAAAGATAATAATCTGACAACTGCTGCTGAGATACACCCTGTTTATGATATAGTGCCAGTAAAAAGGGAAATTCTCCACGGGCAATATTATACTCCTGTAATTTATTGTCCAGTATAGAATTTAAAGTTCTAAAAACTATCGATAAATATTTCCCCAGTGGTTCAAAGTCATTTCCCTCCATCAAATCACCTCAAAAAATAAATAGTTGACATGCCAACCAATATTATATCATAATTAGTTGCTTTGTCAACTTTTTTGGATATAATTCTATATTAGCTTTTTCGGTATCTGATTCTATAATATAATCTACTCCCCTAATGTTTCAGGTCCAAATCCTCTGGGTAATATTTCAGCAAGTGTATATTCTACATAATCATCTTCTGAGACAGCTTCTATAATTGACAAATCTTTACTAAATTCCAGCATAACCTGTCTGCAGACACCACATGGAGCTGATCCCCCTGGTTTATTTAATAGTTCTCCTGCCTTACCGCCCACAATTGCTATAGCTTCAAAATCTTTTTCTCCTTCTGAAACAGCCTTAAAAATAGCGGTACGTTCAGCACAGATAGTCGGTGTAAATGAAACGGATTCTATATTACATCCCTGATATATTTTTCCATTTTTGGTCAGCAGAGCAGCCCCGACTTTAAAATTGGAATAAGGGGTATAGGCATTTTTTCTGGCCTCAATTGCCTTCCTTATTAAAAGCTTTTTATCCATATTCAACCCTCCTCAAGATTAGAGAATAAGCTTATATAATATATTTAAATTAATCTACAATTATATTTTCAACCTTTAATTATATTATCCTGCATAATAACATAATTTAAACACTTATATAATCAACTTTTTTAGATTAGACTTTCAGCAAATACTTCAAGTAAAATTTTAAAAACAGGTATTATTTGATAGTAATTTTTTTAAAATTAACGGCATACTAATAATGAAAAATAATATTAAAAGGAGTGATAAAATGTTACAGGATAATAACCCTAATAAAAATAAGAAAAATAACAAAATGAAACAGCAGATGATGGAAACACCTGTAGAAAATCATCTAACAGCAGCCTGGGCAAATATAGAGAAACTGGAAGGTAAGGCAAGAGTTTTTAATCCCAGTTATTTAGGAGCAGAACAGGCAAAAGAATATGTCGATGAAAACGAAAAATAAAAATTTGAATCCCTACTTTTTAAATTAAGTAGGGATTTTTTATATACATTTATTTTTCAAAATTAATTACAACTGCTTTGCTATCCATTAATTATACTGCATTTCTGCCAGTCGCTTATAGGTTTTATATCTTTCTTCAGCATCTTTTTCAGCTTTTGCAAATAACTCTTTAGCAATTTCAGGAAATGTGTTTTTAATTTGAGTAAATCTAATCTCGGACTCCATAAATTCCCTGACTGAACCTTGAGGCTCCTTAGAATCAAGGATAAATGGGTTCTTTCCTTCTTCTTTTAAACGCGGGTCATAACGATACAGGTGCCAGTACCCGGATTCTACTGCTTCATTTTCCTGTGCTACAGATTTACCCATACCTGCTTTGATTCCGTGACTGATACAGGGAGCATAGGCTATTATTAGCGATGGACCATCATAACTTTCAGCTTCCATAATTGCTTTTATAGTCTGATTCATATTAGCACCCATAGCTATCTGAGCTACATAAACATAACCATAGCTTATAGCCATCATTCCCAGATCTTTCTTCTTGGTTTTCTTGCCTGAGGCAGCAAACTTAGCCGCAGCCGCAATAGGTGTTGCTTTTGACGACTGACCACCAGTATTGGAATAAACTTCTGTATCATATACCAAAACATTAACATCTTCACCGGCTGCCAGGACATGATCTAAACCACCATAACCAATATCATAAGCCCAGCCGTCTCCACCAATAATCCACTGTGATTTCTTTATCAGAAAATCTTTATTGTCTAGTATATTCTTAATAATTTGATTATCAGAATATTTACTATCAGTTATAACTGATAATAATTTTTGAGATGTATGTCGAGAAGCTTCTCCATTGTACATATTATCTATCCACTCAGAAAATAAATCTTTAACTTCCTGACCTAAATTAGATTCTAGTCCCTGCTCCATCAGCATTTTTATCCTCTGTCTTATCTGACTTACAGCTAAATACATACCATAGCCAAATTCAGCATTATCTTCAAAGAGTGAGTTAGCCCAGGCCGGTCCTTTACCATCTTTAGTAGTAGTATAGGGAACAGAAGTTTCACTGGCACTCCAGATAGAAGAACAACCGGTAGCATTAGCAATCATCATCCGCTCTCCATACAGCTGTGTAGCCAGTATGGCATAAGCAGATTCACCACAACCAGGACAGGCACCGTGAAACTCCAACAGTGGTTTAGCAAACTGACTGCCTTTAACATTGGTTTTTTTCATCAAGTCATCTTTATAACTTACATTATTAGCTACATATTCCCAGTTTTCTATCTGTCTTGGAATCTCTTTTTCTGCATTGACCATAACCAGTGCCTTTTCTGGTGCTGGACATATATCGGCACAATTACCGCAACCAGTACAGTCAAGAGGACTTACCTGAATACGATACTGATAGCCCTTGACACCACGACCAACTGCATCTTTAGTTTCAAATGTATCAGGAGCATTACCTTTTTCTTCTTCATTTAGTAAAAACGGTCGAATTACAGCATGTGGACAGACATAGGCACACTGATTACACTGTATACAATTATCTGTCTGCCACTGTGGTATTGTAACAGCTATCCCGCGTTTTTCATAGGCTGTTGTTCCCATTGGGAATGAGCCATCTTCCATACCTTTAAAAACACTGACAGGTAATTCGTCTCCTTCTTTTCTTCCTGCAGGTCTTTTAATTACTTTCATAAACTCTGGCTCATCTTTATATGGATATTCTTCATCATTACTTTCAGCATCTTGCCATGAATCTGGTACATCTACCTTATGCAGCTTTTCTATGGATCTGTCAACAGCTTTATAATTCATATCGACAATTTTTTGACCTTTTTTACCATAGGTCTTTTTAATAAATTCTTTTTG
>JBMCBT010000037.1:0-17208 GCA_048623215.1 Halothermotrichaceae bacterium | reverse complement strand
GGCTAACAGAATGATAATTAACACAACTGGATTCAACTTCAAAGACCCCTTTCTTTTAAAATAAAAATACAATTATTATTTACATAGAAAATTGCTATAAATAATAATTGCTTAATTATATATTTGTGGTACATTATTATATGCTTATTATATAATTATTAATGAATCATATGGGAATAAAACCTACCTAATTGATATCCTATCTGATAAACAATAAATAAATAAAATATAATTGAAATTATAATATCAGTTGTATCATTTAATTCAAAATAATCATTTATCTGAGGAAAAATATTTGATAATCTTAATTTATTATTTATACGCATTTTTATCCACCTCATTATCAAATTATTTGGCTAATTCAAATGTTTCATGGAGTATTTTAACTGCTTTTTCAGCATTATCTTCTTCAATTAAACATGATACTTTAATATCTGAAGTAGTAATCATTTGAATATTGATATCATTTTTTCCAAGTGCTGCAAACATAGCTGCTGCTGTTCCAGGAGTAGTAATCATTCCTGCACCAACAATTGATACTTTGGCAACGTTTTTATCTATTATAACCTCATCAGCTCCCAGTTCATCAGCTATTTTTATTATATCCTCTTTACCTTTGACTAAATCCTGATTATTTACAGTAAAGGTGATATCATTTTTTTGATTATGTGATAAATTCTGAATTATCATATCAACATTTATTCCCCTGTCAGCCAGTCTGCTAAACAATTCTCCGGCAATACCCGGTTTATCAGAAACCTGTTCAACAGTTATCTTGACTTCATCTGTATCGGCAGTAACTCCAGTAACATTTTTTCTATTTTCCATATCATCCATCCCCTCTACCATTGTACCTGGTTTGTTATTATAACTTGACGCAATATATAACTTAAGGTCATAAGCTTTTGCCAGTTCCACCGATCTTGGATGTAATACTTTTGCACCTAGATTCGCTAACTCCAGCATTTCTTCATAAGAAATATAATCTAACTTTTTAGCATCAGTAACAGTCCTTGGATCAGTTGTATAGATACCATCTACATCTGAATAAATCTCACATCTGTCAGCTCCAAGAGCTGCAGCAATGGCAACAGCCGTTGTATCAGAACCACCTCTACCCAGAGTAGTAAAATCATCCTGTGAATTAACACCTTGAAAGCCAGCAACAACTACTATTTTCCCATTATCTAATTCATTAAGTACTCTGGTATTGTCAATATTCATTATTTCTGCTTTATTATGGCGGTCATTAGTTTCAATTCCTACCTGGCCGCCTGTTAATGAAACAGCATCACAACCCTTTTCGTGAATTGCCATACTTAATAAAGCTATAGATACCTGTTCCCCAGTAGTAAGTAACATATCCACTTCTCTGGGGTCTGGATTTTTTGTAACCTGATTCATTAATTCAATTAATTCATCAGTGGTATCCCCCATGGCAGAAACGACTACTATTACTTGATTACCATTCCTGTATTCTTTAATTACTCTATCAGCTACATTATTTATTTTTTCTACATCTGCAACAGAACTTCCACCATATTTCTGCACAATTAATGACATATTATCATCCTCACTTTAACAACAATTATATAATATAAATATAACCTTTACAATATTATATTAGTCATTTTTAGTGTTACTATATATTAATAATCCTTACTAGAGGTCTTCTACACGTATAATATTCTTAATTGAAATAACATCTTCTAATTGTTTTATTAGCTCTAATGATTTATTTATATTTTTCTCTACTACACTATGTGTAATTAATACAATTGGAACAACAGGTTTCAGCCGATGTTTTTGAATAACAGAAGCCAGACTTACATCATTATCACCGAGTATTTTTGTAATCTGTGCCAGAACACCAGGTTTATCATTTACCTGTAGCCTAAGATAAAATGAGTTTTCCACTTGATTTATATCAACTATATTGTGTTCAAAAGTTGTTTTTCTATGAGCAATATCAGAACTCTGATGATATATTTCTCTTGAAGTCTGAATAATATCAGCAACAACTGCACTGGCAGTTGGCATCTGTCCTGCACCTTTACCATATGACATTACATCTCCAACTGCATCACCATGTAGATAAATTGCATTATAAACATCATTAACCAGTGCCAGTGGATGGTCTTTAGAGATAAAAGAAGGATGTACTCTTATATCCAGACCATTTTCAAGGTGTTTTCCAATTGCCAGTAGTTTAATAACATAACCTAATTCACTGGCTATTTTAATATCTTCTAATTCAATATCTTCAATACCTTTTATATATACTTTATCAATATCAATTGAAGTTTCATAGGCTATAGATGATAAAATTGCTATTTTATAAGCAGCATCAAAACCTTTGATATCTGAACTGGGATCACTTTCAGCATATCCTAATTCCTGTGCTTCCTTTAATACATTATCAAAATCTCTTTCATCCTTTGTCATTTTTGTTAATATATAATTAGTAGTACCATTTAAAATTCCATACATTCTTTCAATATTGTTTGCTGCAAAAGATTCTTTTAAAGGCCTTATCACAGGTATACCTCCTGCTACACTTCCTTCATAATTTACACTTACTTTATTATCATGTGCCAGTTTTAATATTTCTTTTTCATATTTGGCCATAACTAGCTTATTAGCTGTTACAACAGATTTACCGTTCTTAAGCGACTTTATTATGTATTCACGAGCAGGTTCCTCACCACCTATCAATTCAACAATTAAATCTATTTCTGGATTATTAATTATATCTGAAGCGTTCTCTGTTAATAAAACAGTATCAAAATCAATATCTCGCTTTTTATCTTTTTTATTTACCAGTATTTTAGCAATCGATAAATCAGTACCTACTTTTCTACGAATATTATCACAATGTTTTTTCAGGATAGTATATACACCACTACCTACAGTACCCAGTCCCAGAAGTCCTATTTTTATCATTATTATTCACCCTCTTTAACTAACTGTAAACCATTATTATCAATTTCAGTAATAATATACTTGCTATCTATATTATTACTTTTAAAAGTCTCCACCATAGTTTGTCCAATTTTAGCATAATTATCAGTACAAAAAGTAAGTATTGACGGCCCAGCACCACTTAACGCTGCTCCCAGTGCACCTTTCTTGTAAGCACTTTCTATGACATCATAAAATCCTGGTATTAAGTCTGCTCTATAATCCTGATGTATTTTATCTGACATAGCTGATTTTAATAAAGTATAATCTTTATCATAAAGGGCTGCCGTTAACATAGCTGTTCTACTGTGATTAAAAACCGCATCTTTGTATTTTATATTTTCCGGTAAAACCTCTCTCACTTTTTCAGTTCTAAGTCTAAAATCCGGAATAACTATTACCATTTTTAATCCCGGGTCTAACTTAATTTTTTTATATAAAGGTCTGTCATCCTGTATGATATTTATAACAAATCCTCCTACTACAGCAGGTATTATATTATCAGGATGACCTTCTATTTTAACTGCTAATTTAATTATATCTTCACAGGTTAATTTATCACCGAGAAAATAATTTGCTGCAGTAACACCAGCAACTACGGCGGTAGCACTACTGCCCAGCCCACGTGCAAAAGGTACCTGTACCTCTTCATTAAGTATTATACCCGGTAATTTTTGATTATAAAGATCAAATACATATTTCATTGTTTTATATACAAGATTATCTTCTTTTGTTAAATTAATAATTTGACCTGTATCAATATTTTTAATTTTAGTTTTAAAGACACTGCCTTCATTTTTAAATGAAAATTTATTATATATTTTTACAGCAATACCCAGACTGTCAAAGCCTGGGCCAAGATTAGCTGAAGTGGCAGGCACCATAATATCAATCATATAAATTAACCCCTTTTGCTAAAATCCATAAACCTTTTGTATTTTTACACATTTTATCATTAACAATTATAAAAAACAAGCCTATTTATACATTTAAAGCTTTGATAACCAGTGTTTTTCATTTTCAATTACTTTACTTGTCTGTTTTACAGCCGGGCCTCCTACAATATCGCGGTTTTCCACCATATTATCTATTTTAAGATATTTGTATAAATCATCTGATAAATATTCTTTTAAGTCCGGAAATATTTCATGCCATGTTTCTAATTTGATTTTTTCCAATTCCAGTCCATTGTCAATAGCATATAAGACAGCTTTACCAACTATTCCATGTGCTTTTCTAAAAGGCACCCCTTTGACAGCTAGATAATCTGCCAGGTCAGTCGCATTTAAAAAACCTGTTTTACAGGCATTCATCATTTTTTCCTGGTTAACCTTCATGGTAGCAATCATTTCTGGAAATAATTTAAGCATTACCTTTAAGTTATCTATTGTATCAAAAAGTCCTTCCTTATCTTCCTGCATATCCTTATTATAGGCAAGAGGAAGTCCTTTTAAAACTGTCAACAACTGCATCAAATGCCCGTATATTCTTCCGGTTTTCCCCCTGACAAGCTCAGCTATATCAGGATTTTTCTTCTGGGGCATAATACTACTTCCAGTTGAATAAGCATCATCAAGTTCGATAAAACTAAATTCTTTACTTGACCAAAGTATTATCTCTTCACTAAATCTGCTTAAATGCATGACAATAGTTGAAGCAATACTTAAAAATTCTATAATAAAGTCACGGTCACTTACCCCATCAATAGAGTTCTGGCAGACTTTATCAAAACCCAGTTTATCTGCTACCCATTTCCGATCTATAGGAAATGTAGTCCCGGCTAATGCTCCTGATCCCAGTGGTAAAACATTAACTCTTTTCAAATTATCCTCAAGCCGTTGATAATCACGTTTTAATTTGAAATAATAAGCAAGCAGATGATGTGATAATGTGATTACCTGTGCCCGCTGTAGATGAGTATATCCAGTCATATATACTCCTTTGTATTTTCCGGCAAGCTCCAGCAGTTCTTTCATAAATATTTGAAGTAACTTCTCAATATTTTTTATCTCTTCTCTCAAATAAAGGCGAATATCAAGAGCTACCTGATCATTTCTACTTCTGGCAGTATGTAATTTGCCGCCAACAGATCCAATCAGATCAGTAAGTTTTGCTTCAATAAAGGAATGAATATCTTCAAAGGCAGTATCAAACTCAATTTCCTTATTATTTATCTTTTCTTCAATTTGCTTTAATCCATTAATTATCTTATTTCCCTCTTTTTCAGTCAATAGCTCCTGTTTTATCAGCATTTCTGCATGAGCAATACTGCCCATAATATCATAATGATATAATCTTTTATCAAATTTAAGTGAAGCATTAAAATCATGTACCAGTTGATCGGTTTGTTTATTAAATCTACCACCCCATAATTTCATTTCAATCAACTCCGTCTAATTTTTTTATCCATAGTCCCCTCTGATATCCATTACTACAGTCTGTTTTCAGGCAAATAAAACCAAGTTTATTATAAAAATTAATCAAATTCTCTTTTTCAACAGTAGAATAAAGATAAATATATTCTTTTCCTTCAGCAAATGCAAGCTGTTCTGACTTAAGATATAACATTGTGCCCAGACCCTGATCCTGATAATCAGGGTCTATAGAAAATCTTTTCAGGTAACAACTTTTTTCTTCAGCAAATTGAAGTCGTAGGGTTCCAATTATTTTATTATTATTTTCGATAACCAGTACAATATTATGAATAATATCCTGATATACATCTGCCAGTTTTTCATCTGTTACCGGGGTATTACCCTGTTTATTATAATTTACAAAAGCTTTTTTCACCAGTTGATAAATAGCTTCAGCATCTTTTTTATAAGCTTTACGTATCTTATATTTTTGTTCTTTTACTGCCAGAGCCATTATTTAATTATTTCCCTTATCATTTTTTACACTATTATTAATCTGTGTTGGTAATCCCCACAATTTAATAAATCCTTCAGCCGAACTGTGGTCAAAACTATCTTCTTTATCATAAGTTGCCAGATCATACTGATAAAGAGAATATTTAGATTTTCTGCCAACAACAGTACAGTTTCCTTTATATAATTTCATTCTGACTTCACCTGTAATATATTTTTGTGTTTCATCAATAAAGGCATCCAGTGCAGTTCTTAATGGAGAAAACCAGAGACCATTATATAGAAGTGTAGAATATTTTTCAGTTATTGAATATTTATAATGAAGTGTATCTCTATCTAATGTCATATCTTCAAGATGTTGATGGCCTTTAATAAGAATTTCAGCAGCAGGTGCTTCATATATTTCTCTGGATTTAATTCCTACCAGCCTATTTTCTACCATATCAATTCTGCCTACACCATGTTTTGAACCCAATTTATTTAATTTTTCTACAAGTTCTACTACTCCATATTCTTTATTATTAATTTTAACCGGAACACCCTTTTCATAAGTAATTGTTAAATATTCTGCTTCATCAGGTGCATCTTCCGGTGCAGTAGTCCATAAATAAGCATCTTCAGGTGGTTGATTCCAGGGGTCTTCAAGTACACCACATTCAATAGCTATACCCCATAAGTTGCTGTCAAGACTGTAAGGACTATCTTTAGTAGCTTTTACTGGTATACCATTTGCTTTAGCATATTCTATTTCTTCATTCCTGGTATTAAGATCCCAGGTTCTCAGTGGTGCAATTATCTCCAGTTCCGGATCAAGTGCTCTAAAGGAAACATCAAATCTTACCTGATCATTACCTTTACCGGTACAGCCATGGGCTACAGCATCTGCGCCATTTTTCTGGGCAAGTTCAACCATTTTTTTAACTATCAATGGTCTAGATAAAGCAGTAGCCAGAGGATATTTACCCTCATACAAAACACCTGCTTTTAATGCTTTGAAAACATATTCTTTTATAAATTCTTCTTTTAAATCACCGATAACAACCTTACTGGCTCCAGTTTGATAACCTTTTTCTTCAATTAGATCCCAGCTTTCAACACCAACCTGCCCGACATCAGCACTGTAAGCAATAACCTCTGCATCATATTTTTCTTTTAACCATTTTATAGCTATAGATGTATCCAGACCACCAGAATACGCTAAAACAATTTTATTAATATTTTTCATTATAGATCTCCCTTTCTTTAATATAGATTATATGTTATTATATTTTAACATATTTAATACATTTATAATTATACATTTTTTTGTTTATTTATTCAAGTGTTATTTGTTATTATTTTATGCCATAAAAATCATAATAATTATCAAACTATGTTATCTTTATATAGTATACTTTTAAATAAATAATAAAATATCCGGTAGCTAACCCGGACATTTCTTTTATCAAGTAAGTATGTCGGTTAGTGTATTTATTAACTTATCTATTTCTTTATTTTCAACCACAAGTGGAGGTAAAAATCTTAATGTATGTTCTTTGACAGCATTTACTAAAAATCCTTTTTCAAATAACTCCATAGTAATATCTTTTGCAGATAGTTTGTCAGACAATTCCAGTGCTAACATCAATCCTATACCTCTGACCTCAACTACATTATCAAATTTGTCTACTAATTTCTGTAGTTGTTCTTGAAAATACTTGCCTCTTTCTTTTACAGTTGGAAGGAAATCATTTTCAAGCATTATATCCAAAACCACAGATGCAGCCTTAGTCGCTAGATGATTACCACCAAATGTAGTACCGTGGTCTCCTGGTTCAAAAGCATCGGCTACTTTTTCTTTAGCCATAAATACACCAATGGGAATTCCACCACCTAGAGCCTTGGCTAACGTAATCATATCCGGCTCTACACCATAATTTTCATAGGCAAAAAGACTGCCTGTTCTCCCCATTCCACACTGTACTTCATCAAAAATGAGTAAAATATCTTTATCATCACACAATTTACGAACTCCCTGAAGATATTCCCAATCGGCTGGATAAATACCACCCTCACCCTGCACTGGTTCTAACATTACTGCAGCAGTTTTTTCTGTGATAGATCTTTCAAGAGCCTTTATTTCATTAAAAGGCACTGTCTTAAAACCAACAGGCAAAGGAGTAAATTGTTTTTTATACTTGTCCTGACCGGTTGCTGTTACCGTTGTCAGAGTACGTCCGTGGAATGATTTTTCAGCAGTTATAACTTCATATTTATTCTCATTCTCTATTTTAAAATACTTGCGTGCTAATTTAATAGCTCCCTCATTTGCCTCTGAACCGCTATTAGCAAAAAACATTTTATCAAAACATGAATTTTCAGCCAACTTTTTTTCTAAATAGGACTGAGGTTCTATATAATAAAGGTTAGAACAATGGATAATTTTGTCTATCTGTTCTTTAAGAGCATTATTTAACCTTTTGTGATTATAACCAAGAGCATTAACACCAATTCCGGCTAAAAAATCATAATATATTTTACCATCTTTCCCAATTAGCTTAATACCTTCACCATGATCAGCTACAACTGGATACCGACCACTATATACGTTCATAAAATGAGCCTGGTCGCTTTTTATAATCTCTTCTTTATTCATATAACTTCTCCTTTCATTTCTTTTAAATATAAATAATTTAATCCTTCAGTATCATAGTCCCTACTCCTTTATCAGTAAATATCTCCAGTAAAAGTGGATGTGGTACCAGTCCGTTTAATATATGTGTTCTGACCACACCATTACTTACGGCTTCCATACAGCTTTCTACTTTAGGGAGCATACCACCCTTTATTTTTCCCTTCTTTATCCATTCATTTATCGTCTGAAAATTCAGAGAAGAAACCCGGGTATCTTTATCTTTTGGGTCATATCTAATCCCATCAACATCAGTTAAAAATATCAACTTTTCTGCTTCCAGGGCTGAAGCCAATTTGCCCGCTACTGTGTCAGCATTTATATTATAACTTTCACCATTTTCACCAACACCAACAGGTGCAATTACTGGTATGTAACCATCTTCAATTAACTTATTTACGATTTCTGGATTTATTTCTGTAATATCACCTACATAACCTAAGTCTATATCATTATCAATTGTTTTTTTGGAAGCTTTTATTAGTCCACCATCTTTACCACAGATGCCAACAGCTTTACCTCTCATCTGGTTTATCATGGCAACTACTTCTTTGTTAATACGTGCTGCTAAAACCATTTCAACTACATCCATTGTTTCCTTATCTGTGACACGTAACCCCTCTACAAATCTGGTTTTTATATTTAATTTATCTAGGGTTTTACTGATTGCTGGTCCTCCTCCATGGACTATAACCGGATTTATACCAACATATTTAAGTAAAGTAATGTCTTCAATCAGGTTTTTCTTTAACTTTTCGTCCATCATAATACTACCACCATATTTAATAACAAATGTTTTACCATAATACTCTTTAAAATACGGCAGAGCTTCAATTAATATATATGCTTTTTCAATATATTCTTCCATTAGTTTCTTCCTTTCTTCACATTCTCATACTTTAAATCTTTCATAATATATTTTCATTTATAATGACAATACAAAGAAACACTCAAAAACACTCTCTATCCACAGAGCATAGAGAATGGTTGTTATAAATAATTATGAATCTTCTTAAGTATGATATTCAGCATTAATCTTTATATATTCATAAGATAGGTCAGACGTCCAGAATAATAGCTGACTACTACCTTTGCCAAGATTTACTTTTATATTTATTTTATCACCATCCAGCAAAGAATTTAATTTGTCTTGATCTATGTTAGTAGGCTGTCCCTGCTTAAATAATATTTCATTATTTATAGTAACTACAACCTGTCCTATTTCAAAATCAACATCTGTTGAACCGATAGCTGCAATTATTCTTCCCCAATTAGGGTCTCCACCAAAACAGGCTGTTTTGACCAGATTGGAATTAGCAATTGAACGTGCAGCTTTTTCAGCATCAGCTTTATCTGCTGCACCCTCTATTTTTAAAGTAATAAATCGTGTTACACCTTCACCATCAGCAACAATTGCTTTAGCTAAATATATACAGACATTTTTTAGTACTTCAACAAATTTTGCATAATCCTTATTTTTTTCCTTAATAATTTTATTTCCTGCCATGCCATTAGCCATCAGGTAAACAGAATCATTTGTGCTCTGGTCACCATCAACACTAATTTTGTTAAATGAGATTTGTACAGCATCATTAAGTGCCTGTTTTATAATTGATTTCTCTATGACAGCATCTGTAGTTATAAATGCAAGCATTGTTGCCATATTGGGATGAATCATACCCGAGCCTTTCGCCATACCTCCCAGTTTTACTGTTGTACCATCTGAGGGAAGTTTAAATTCATAGGCAATTTCTTTTTTGACAGTATCTGTAGTCAGAATAGCTTCAGCAGCATCCTTATTACCATTTTTGTTAATCCTTTCAGCAATTTTATTAATACCAGTTTTAATTGACTGTAAAGGTAAGTTTTTACCAATGATACCGGTTGATGCGACCTGAACCAGCTCTGGTTTGATATTCAACTTTTCGGCAGTTAATTCAGTCATGGCTTCAGCATCTTTATAACCCTGTTTTCCGGTTCCAGCATTGGCATTGCCACTATTTATTATAACAGCCTGTATCTCATTATTTTTCATTCTTTTCTGAGATAACAATACTGGAGCAGCTTTAAACTTATTGGTCGTAAACATAGCTGCAGCTACTGCTTTTTTCTCACTATATATTAAAGCCAGATCCTTTTTACCACTTTCTTTTATATTTGTAGTTATACCTGCTGCTAGATATCCTTTAGCTGCAGTTACACCACTACTTATTTTATTCATATATATTTTCCTCCAATTTAACATTATATATATATTTTTTTTATATTTGTCTACTATTCCTTAATATAAGACTAAGGCTTTCTCATAATTAGTTTTCAGAAGCACTAAAAACACCATCTTATGGAATTACAGCTGTTGTTTTTATCCCCATATCTTCTGGAAAATCAAAGATAATATTCATATTCTGAACTGCCTGTCCGGCTGCTCCTTTACCCACATTATCAATTGCAGAAATAACAACCAGTCTATTTGTTCTTTGATCCAGTTTAACACCAAGATGACAGTAGTTCGTACCATACACATATTTAGTCTGTGGTACTGTTTTGGTTAATATCTTTACAAAACCTGTTTTATCATAAGTATTTTTATATATATTAATCAATTCATCTTCAGTTACATTATTTAATAATTTCATATATACAGTTGAAAGTATACCTCTTTTCATGGGAATTAAATGTGGTGTAAATGATATTTTAATATTTTCTTTACTGGATACAACCTGCAGTATATTTTCAATTTCTGAAGTGTGTCTATGATTATTTATACTATAGGCCTTAATATTTTCATCAACCTCATTAAATAATAAATGCTCTTTTAATGATTTGCCGGCACCACTTACACCAGATTTTGCATCAACAATAATAAAATCCTTATCTACCAGATTAGCTTTTACGGCCGGTATTAAAGCAAGTAGTGATGCGGTCGGATAACAGCCCGGATTGGCAATAATTTCTGCATTTTTTATTTTCTCCCTATTTAATTCCGCCAGACCATATACTGCTTTTTTTAATAATTGTGAATGATTATGGTCTATTTTATACCATTTTTCATATATATTTTTATCCTGATAGCGGTAATCACCACTCATATCAATTATTTTAATTCCTTCATGATGTAGCTGAGCTACAATATCCTGTGATACTCCATGGGGAAGTGCAGTAAATACAATATCAGATTTTTTCAGTTCATTTATATTAAATGATTTTAATTGATAGTCTATATTTCCTTTAAACTGTGGATATATATCAGAAACTCTTTTCCCGGCACTACTTCGGGAAACCAGAGAATCTATTTTTACTCGCTTATGATTATTTAATAGTCGTAATAACTCTACACCAACATAACCAGTAGCTCCGATAATACTAGCTTTTATCATATCATCATCCCCTTTTGTATTATTATACAACATTGTGTATATATATTCAAGTACTTTTTTTAATTTATATATGGTTAATTAATTATCTTGACCTATTACTGGTGTATCAGTAGTTTTCAGGATGAAATATAATGCCAGTGCAAAAGATACAATAGCATTAATAAACAGCATTGGATAACTAATATATTCTATTAAAAAGCCGACAAAGATTGGTGATAAAATAGCAGGTATTGTAGAGAAGAAATAATAAATTCCTGTAAAAGCACCAATTTTCTCACCCGCACTATCAGCAATAATTGGATATGAATTAATATTTACACATGCCCAGAAAAGACCGCCAACAGACAGCATAATTCTTATAATTAAGATATCCCGCAGAAAAAATAAAGTTAAAAAAGTAATAATAAGACCGATAATACCTGTAATAATAACTTTTTTTCTCCCGAATTTACTGGCCAAAATACCGCTGGGAATAGCGAAAATTATAAAAGCAATAGAAAAATACATAAGTGACCAGGCTGCATCACCTTCATTTATTAATAAGAACTCTTTACCGTAAAGTGTGAAAAAAGCCGAAATACCTGAATATCCAAAAAACCAGAAGAAAATAGCAAATAATACATTTAGCACATTTCCTTTTTTGGTTCTGATAACATCCTTTATCACTCTGGTGAATTTTAGTCTTTTCTTTTGAACAGTTCTTTCAGGTTCTCTTAAGAAAAGCATAAATAAAATAAGGACTATTAACATAAAAAGAGACAGTAGTAGGAAGGGAAATGTCGGATTCATTTTATAAATTATTGCACAGGGGCCAAAAGCAATTGCCGCTCCCAGTCCACCCATTAAATTTATAACACCATTTGCTTTACTACGCAGTCTGGAAGGAGTCAGATCCGGCATAAGTGCTATTGTTGGTGATCTAAATAAACTCATAGCCAGATTCATTATTATCAAAACAGTAACTAAAATCCAGAAATTATCTGCAAAAGGTATAACAGCAAAAAAGACAGCAGCTACTGGTATTCCTATCAATAAATAGGGCATACGGCTGCCGAACCTGGTATGAGTATGATCACTTAAAGCTCCAAAATATGGCTGTAATGTAATAGCAACAATATTATCAAAAGTCATGATAAAACCAATTAATGTCTGACTGCTGATAAATTTTTTTAGAAAAATAGGTACATAAGAATTATAAAGACTCCAGGTTGCAGAAATAGCCATAAAACCAAGCCCCAGGAAAAGTGCCTTGAAATACGAAAGTTTTTCATTTTTATTCTTTCTTACCAGTGAAATTATATAACTCATCTTCATTCCCCTTTCAGGTGAAACCTAGATTACATACCCAGTAATATAAGGCTTTACACACATATATATTTAAACAAGACAGTTTACTTTAATTTATTTTATCTTTTAATTTATCTCTTAATCTGACAGCAGTATCAGGAAAATCTGTTATAATCATATCAACATTTGCCTTTATTGCTCTGGCTAACATCTCTTCTTTATTAACACCAAATAGATTTACCTTTATATCATTTTTTTGACAATCTGTTATTAGCTCTTCGGTTATACTGAGATGAAAGGGATGTACAGCCCCGGCCCCAACTGTTTTTGCATACTTCCAGGGTTGATATAAACCTGCCATATATATAATGCCGCATTTTACGTCAGGTGCCAGTGTTTTTATTTTTTTTATTGTATAATGATTAAATGAAGATATAATAACTTTTTCTACAATATTATAATTTTTGATAACGTCTAATGCCTTTTCTTCAATTTCTGGATAAAAAATTGGTCCATTTTTGATTTCTATATTTATAATTTTACTACCGCCAACAAGATCCAGTGTTTCTTCAAGGGTAAGAATCTCCTGTGTTTTAACCTTTCCACTATACTTTCTAGCAGCATTTACCTGTTTTAATTCTTCTAAAGTATGTTCATTTATTAATCCTTTACCATCTGTTGTTCTATCTAATTTTTCATCATGTATAACTATAAGATGACTATCTTTAGTCATATGTATATCAAATTCCACCCCATCTGCACCACATTTTAATGCTTTTTCAAAGGAAAAAGCAGTATTTTCCGGAGCGCTACCCATTGCCCCTCTATGACCTATAATTAATGGTTTAAATTTAATCACCCCTTCATTTTTTTGAGACACTTACTATTACTGTACTTGCTTAGAGTAATTGCTGAAGATCAGCAATGATGTCTTCTATATCTTCAAGGCCAATTGATAGTCTTAACATAGTCTTTGATAACCCCAGTTTTTCTAACTCTTCTGCCAAATAATCTTTATGTGTCATAGCAAAAGGATACTCTATCAGAGTTTCTGTATCTCCCAGACTAACAGCCAGTTTAATCATTCTTAATGAAGAAACAATCTTTCTGACCTGCTTAACACCATCTTTTACCTCAAAACTGATCACTGCTCCATATCCACTCATTTGCTGAGATGCATTTTCATAACCGGAAAAAGAGGTTAATCCTGGATAAAATACATTTTCTATTTTATCAGATTCTTCTAAAAATTTTGCTACAGCCAGTGCATTCTTTTCATGCTGTTTCATTCTTAATCCCAGTGTTTTTAACCCTCTTAATAACAACCAGCCATTAAATGGACTCAATACACCACCAAATTCACACATATAATCAAATTTTAATCTCTGTATATATTCTTTATCCTTTGCTACAGCAATACCAGCCACCACATCACCATGCCCACTTATATATTTGGTAGCACTATGTACAACCACATCTGCACCAATTTCTAATGGACGCTGAAAATATGGAGTTGCAAATGTATTATCAACAACAATTTTAATATCATCATTAATCAATTCCCGAACTTTTTTGATATCAATAATATCCAGATTAGGATTAGCAGGAGTTTCAAAGTAGATTACCTGGGTTTTATCAGAAATACTTTTTTTCAGGTTTGATAAATCAGTTAGATCAACCATTTTTGTTTTTATATTATATTTGGGTAATATTTTATTGACGACATTATAACTTGACCCATAGAGAACTCTATGTGTTATTAATTCATCTCCTGGCTTTAATAATGACATTAAAGTTGTAGTGATAGCAGCCATACCTGAAGCAAAGGCAACACTATCTTTACCAGCTTCCAGAACGGCCATTTTTTGTTCTAATATTTTTAATGTTGGATTATTTCCCCTGGTATAAACATAATCATCGTTTTCAAAAGAAAACGTTTTTTCTGCACTTTCTAAACTATCAAAAGTAAATGTAGAAGTCATAAAAATAGGATTATTAAGTGCATTGGCAGGCTTTTTTTTATTCTCACCTCCATGTATAGCTTTTGTATTAAAATTTTTATCATCCTTTTTATACATAAATATCATCCTTTAATTATAACTGTAATAATTTTATTTTTAAAATAGACTTTTTCACAATTATGCCTTAATTCATAATTAGTTAAATAAACTCTTACTTATTTTATAGTTATAGCTTCCAGGGCAAGTTTAATTTCATCATCAATTGCTTTGTCTACTAAATCACGATGAGGGTTATATTTATCAGCATCAAAATCAACTGCCATCCCATCAACAGCCAGTACAGCACCAGCCTTTACTCCATGCAAGCTGCTAATTACAAACAGAGCACTTGCCTCCATATCCACAGCTAATACGCCGACATTACTAAAATAATTATTAGGGAGTCCATTTAACTCAGGATAAAATGCTGCTACTGTTAAAACTATCCCTTTGTTTGTCGGCAGTTTCATCCTTACAGAACAATGCATTAATTTATTAATTATTTCAAAATTAGCTAATGCCGGGTAAGACATATCTACAAGACGCTCTGTTAAACCATCTTCCCTGACAGCACCAGTTGCAATTACAATATCCCCATCTGTTATTTTTCCATTTAGTGATCCGGCAGTTCCAACCCTTATTATCTCCTCTGCTCCTGCCTTTATTACTTCTTCAAAACAAACAGCTGCTCCAGAAGCACCTACACCATGTGAAGCAACCGTGATTTTTTTTCCATTGTAATATCCATTAATAACTCTATATTCTCGATTATGACTAACTTCCTCAGTATCTTCCATCTTTTCAGCTATCAGCCCAGCTCTTTCAGGATCTCCACAGACTAGTACTTTAGACTGTATATTTTTCGATTGTGTTTTCAGTAATGGCAAAAAATTATCTGCCATAATCAAATCACCTCTTATTTATTTTTTTTATGTTCTGCTTGTAAGGAGCTTTAATAATTCCTTTTTCTGTTATAATTCCTGTAATATTTTTAAAGGGTGTTACATCAAAAGCAGGATTATATATATCAATATTTTCAGGAGCGATTTGAACTTCCTTTATATGACTAACTTCTCTACTTGATCTTTCTTCAATTTCTATCTCTTCACCAGTTTCTATATCAAAATCAATAGTTGATATAGGTGCAACCACATAAAATGGAACATTAAATTTTACAGCAAATTCTGATAACATATATGTTCCTATCTTATTTGCAGTATCACCATTGGCAGCAATTCTATCTGCTCCAACTAATATTAAATCTATTTTGCCATCCCTGATAAGAGTTGGGGCAACACTATCAGCTATCAGGGCTGCATCTATACCCTCTTCCACCAACTCAAATGCTGTAAGTCTTGCACCCTGTAAACGCGGACGTGTTTCGTCAGCATATACTTTGATTTTTTTACCTGAGTTGTGAGCTTCTCTGATAACTCCAAGTGCAGTCCCATAGTCTACTGTAGCCAGTGCACCTGTATTACAATGGGTCAATATAACAGCCTGCTCAGGTACAATTATATTTCCAAAAGCAGCCATTGCTTTATTGGTTTTAATATCTTCTATCAATATTTTATCTGCTTCCTTCTTAATCTTTTCAACTATAATATCACTGGAATATTCTTTATTATTATTAATAATTAGTTCCATCCTGCCAACTGCCCAGCTTAGATTAACAGCTGTCGGCCTGGCTCCCTTTAGTTCTTGGTTGGAATTTTTTATTTTATTCAAAAATATATCCTTTTCTAATTTGCTAAATTCTTTAGCAGCTAAATAGACACCATAAGCAGCAGCTGCACCAATAGCCGGAGCACCTCTAACTACCATATTAACTATCGCAAAAACAACATCCCGATAATCATCCGCCTGAAAAAAATCTATTGATCCTGGTAGTTTTCTCTGGTCTATTAAATATAAAGAGTTATTTTTAAACTTAATTGTATCAAACTGCATATTAGCTCACTTCCTGTTTATATTTATCCTTATATATTTATTTCAAGATTTAATATTAATCACCTGCAAAAAAACAGCATTCCAGAAGGAATACT
>JBMCBT010000036.1:0-18057 GCA_048623215.1 Halothermotrichaceae bacterium | reverse complement strand
CAACACATATAGGCGGCCTGGGATTTAATTATAAGTGGAATATGGGCTGGATGAACGATATGCTTGAATATATGGAACTGGAACCTATCCACCGCAAATGGCATCATAATCTAATTACTTTTTCCATGTTTTATGCTTTTTCTGAGAATTTTGTTTTACCACTTTCTCATGATGAGGTTGTATATGGCAAAAAATCTTTACTGAACAAGATGCCGGGTGACTATTGGCAGAAGTTTGCTAATCTTAGGGTTTTTCTGGGTTATATGATGACTCATCCCGGCAAAAAGCTATTATTTATGGGTGGGGAACTGGGTCAGTATGATGAATGGAAAGACCAGGAAGAACTGGACTGGTTTTTGCTAGATTATGAGATGCATGCCAGACTTAAAGATTATACAAAACAGTTGAACCAACTTTATCTGGAAAACTCTGCACTGTGGCAGTTAGATCATGATCCGTCAGGGTTTGAGTGGATTGATGCTGATAATAGTGACCAGAGTATTATTAGTTTTATTAGAAAAGGAGAAGAAGAGGGAAATATCATTATTATAGTTTGTAACTTCACACCTCATTATTATGGAGATTATAAGATAGGTGTACCTTTTGCAGGAGAGTATAAAGAACTTTTTAATAGTGACCTAAATGAATATGGAGGTTCTGGAAAAATAAACGATGGAATCCACAAGACAAAAGATACCAGCTGGAATTATCGACCATATCATATTAATATTAAAATACCTCCTTTAGCTATAGTTGTATTTGAATATCAAAAGGGAAGTGGAAAGGCAATTGCAGACAAAAAAAGACGCAAATAAGGAGGCTGTAAATGATGAATAAAAAAGAAGTAGTGGCAATGTTGCTGGCAGGGGGAAGAGGTACTAGATTAAAAGAACTAACTGAGGGTATTGCCAAACCTGCTGTTTACTTTGGTGGTAAATATCGTATTATTGATTTTCCTTTAAGCAATTGTTCCAATTCTGGAATTAATACAGTAGGTGTGCTAACTCAGTATGAACCATTTATACTAAATACATATATTGGTACCGGTAGTCCCTGGGACCTTGATGTCTATGATGGAGGGATATATGTACTACCACCTTATGTCGATACTCAGGGAGGTAACCGCTGGTATAAAGGAACTGCTAATGCTATTTTTCACAATATAGATTTTATTGAACAGTTTGATCCCGAACATGTAATGATTCTTTCGGGAGATCATATTTATAAAATGAATTATAATAAATTTTTAAATTATCATAAAGAGAAAGATGCAGATGTATCTATTTCTGTATATCCTGTACCATGGGAACAGGCCAGCCGTTTTGGCATTATGGATACAGATGATGATGGGCAGATAACGGATTTTTATGAAAAACCGGAAAAACCAAAAAGTAATTTGGCATCAATGGGTATTTATATTTTCAAATGGCCGCTTCTTAAAAAATATTTGACAGAAAAAAATACTGACTTTGGTGGTGATATTATACCAGCGATGTTAGACAATAATAAAAAAGTTTTCGCCTACAGGTTTACTGATTACTGGAAAGATGTAGGTACTATTGAAAGTTACTGGAAGGCAAATATGGATTTATTAACTGATGTCTCTGAACTTAAAATTGATGAGCGTTCCTGGCATATTTATTCCCGTAATCCTAATCTACCTGTACAGTTTGTTGGTGAAAAAGCAGATATTCATAATTCATTAGTTAATGAAGGTTGTGTTGTTCAGGGTACAGTAAAAAATACCGTATTACATTATAATGTGACAATCGGCCGGGGAAGTGTTATTAAAGATTCTGTTATATTACCTGGAGTAAAAATAGGAGAAAATGTTCAGGTCGATAAAGCTATAATTGGTGAAGGTACAATTATTAAAGACAATGTTAAGATAGGTTCTAAAGAGGATGTAACTCTCATTGGAAATGGCAAATGTATTTCATAATAAAAATAAGGAAGGATGTAATGTATGTCAAAACTTCTTGGTGTTATTAATCTGGATAAAGAGCATGATTTTTTAAACGAATTAACATATTTTCGCTGTGGTGCAGCGGTTCCATTTGCTGGAAGATATAGATTAATTGACTTTACTATGGTTAATATGGTTCATTCAGGTATAACTGAATTAGGAATATTTACAAAACGCAAATACAGATCCCTGCTTGATCATTTACATGTAGGTAAGCAGTGGAACCTTGATAGAAAAAAAGGTGGTCTATTTATACTACCTCCAGACTGGCATGACCCTTCAGATATATCTGTGGGAGAATTGCGTCATTTTGCTAACAATATGGATTTTTTTGAAAGAAGCCTGGCTGATTATGTATTACACTGCGGCAGTCAAAATATCTGTAAGGTAAATTATAAAGATGTTTTAAAACAACATATTGATACTGGAGCTGATGTTACTCTTATTTATAACCCGGTGGATAAACTAGAAAGTGAACATAGTGAATGTAAAAGACTTGATATCAAAAGTAATGGAGAAGTGCAGAATATTCACAATGAAGTAGATAATAAAAATATATATATGGATATGTTTATTATAAATAAAGACCTGCTAATAGAACTGATTCAGCACTGTATTGCTCATAGAAAAGATAACTTTTTTAAAGGCGGTATCATGGACAATATAAACGATTTAAAAATATATTCCTACCGTTATGATGGTTATCATGCAGTGATTAACTCCATTGAAAGTTATTATAAAAACAATATGAGGTTATTAAATATGGAAGATTATATAAGCCTATTTATGCAGGGAAAACCTGTTCCTACTAAAGTAAAAGATGAGGTTCCAACCAGATATCTGGAAAATGCCGATGTATCAAATTCTTTAGTTGCTAACGGCTGTATCATAGATGGTGTAGTTGAAAATAGTATGATTTTTAGAGGCGTAAAAGTTGAAAAAGGGGCTTATATTAAAGACTCAATTGTGATGAGTAGAGCAGTTATCGAGGAAGATGTATCACTGGAAAATGTCATACTTGATAAGAAGGTTAGTGTTTCTAAAGGACAACATTTATCTGGAGTTGAGGAAAAACCATTTGTGTTAGCCAAAAGAAAAAGTGTTTAGGAGGAAACCTTCATGAATATATTATTTGCAGCATCTGAATGTACTCCCTTTGCTAAAACCGGGGGGCTTGCTGATGTTATTGGATCACTACCACAGGCATTACAGAAAAAGGGAGTTAATGTAAGAGTAGTTTTACCTAAATACCGCGATATCCCGCAGAAATTCAAGAAAAAAATGGAGTATAAGATGCATTTTAATGTACCACTAAGCTGGAGAGACCAATACTGTGGCATTGAGGTACTTGAATATCAAGGGATTATCTATTATTTTATAGATAATGAATATTATTTCGGCAGGTCAGGTTCATATGGTTATTATGATGATGGTGAACGCTTTGCTTTTTTCAGTAAAGCTGTACTGGAAATGCTGGCCTATATAGATTACCAGGTTGATATTCTTCACTGCCATGACTGGCAGACAGCACTTATCAGTATTTATCTGGAAGCTCATTATAACCATTATCAGGATTTAAAAACTATTTATACTATACATAACTTAAAATATCAGGGTATATATCCTGGTGATATCATGGATGACCTGTTAGGATTCGACAACAGATATTTTACTGATGACGGCCTGGAATACTACGGTAATGTCAATTATATGAAAGGCGGGCTAAACTTTGCTGACATTATAACTACTGTCAGTCAGACATATGCACGTGAGATTCAGACTGCATATTTTGGTGAAGGAATGGATGGTATATTAAGAAAACGTTCAGAAGACCTTTATGGTATAGTAAATGGTATAGATTATGATGAATATAATCCAGAAAAAGACCCGCATTTATTTGTCAATTATAAAAATTCACTGGATAAAAAGGCTGAAAACAAAATAGGATTACAGAAAATGCTGGGGTTACCTGTTGATAGAGAAAAGCCTATGTTTGTATTGGTTTCCAGGCTTGTTGAGCAGAAAGGCATAGACCTAATCTTACATGTAATAAAAAAGATACTGGCAATGGATTTACAGCTGGTAATCCTGGGGACAGGTGAATACAATTATGAGCAGGCACTCAGGAAAGCAGCCGCTAAATATCCTGAAAAATTTTCTGCCAACATAACCTTTAGTGAAGACCTTGCCAGTAAGATGTATGCAGCCGGAGATTTTTTCTTGATGCCGTCAAGATTTGAACCTTGTGGTATCGGCCAGCTAATATCCTTACAATATCGTACTGTACCAATTGTCCGAGAAACAGGTGGCTTATCTGATACCATTAAGCCCTATAATGAATATAGCGGGGAAGGTAATGGTTTTAGTTTTAAAAACTACAATGCTCATGATATGCTATATACAATCAGGCGTGCTTTGGACTTTTACCACAATAAAAAAGCCTGGGAAACAATTCATGCAAACATAGAGAAGGCTAATTTTAGCTGGAATAAATCTGCAGATGAGTACTGTAAAATATATGAGAAATTAACATAATAGGTGAAATATATTTATTGCTGTACCTATTTAGCACCGGGATGAATATAATTTTATATACCAATAGCTTTACTTATTGTGAATGCAGGGGAGTGATATTATGTTTAAAAACAAAGAGGAATTTAAGGAACTGTTCCAAAAGAAGATGGAGTCAATTTTATCTAAACAGACAGAGGATGTAACTACTAAAGATGCCTATCAGGTTCTGGTGTCTCTGGTAAAGGAGCAGATAAATAAAAACTGGGTAAAAACCAATAAAAAATATAAAGAGGGTACAAAACAGGTTTATTATTTTTCTATAGAATTTTTGATTGGAAAATTGTTGATGAGCAATCTTATCAATATGGATATTTTAGATATATGTCGTGAAGGGCTTAAAGAGCTGGGTTTTGACCTGGAAGAACTGGAAGGGGAAGAACCTGAAGCTGGTCTGGGTAATGGTGGTCTTGGTAGACTTGCAGCTGCTTTTCTGGATTCTCTGGCTTCTTTACAGCTGCCGGGACATGGTTGTGGTATACGGTACAAATATGGTCTTTTCAAACAAAAAATTGTAGATGGTAATCAGGTTGAACTACCTGATAATTGGTTAAGTGATGGTTATTTATGGGAAGTTCGCCGTTCAGATAAAGCAGTTGAGGTACATTTTGGTGGAGAAATAGAAATAGTTGATAAAGATGGTCAAATGGATTTTATTCATAAGGATTATGAAAAAGTAAAAGCTGTTCCCTATGATATTCCTATTGTAGGTTATGATAACAGGACTGTAAATACGCTCAGGTTATGGAATGTTGAAGTTACACAGGATATTCCAGAAAAATATAAAGATATAAATGATGACCGTTACAAATTTATAGATTACAAGCGTGATGTAGAATCCATTGCCGAGTTTCTTTATCCAGATGACTCAGATTATGATGGTAAAATACTTCGTTTAAAACAGCAGTATTTTCTCTGCTCAGCAGGATTAAAAAGTATACTCAGGTCTTTTGAAAAAGGTGAACATTCTTATCAAACACTGCCTGATAAAATAAGTCTTCATGTCAATGATACACATCCTGCTTTATTAATACCAGAATTAATGAGAATTTTGATGGATGAGAAAGGTTTCGGCTGGGATGAAGCCTGGGATATTATAGGTAGTACTATTTCTTATACCAATCACACAATATTGAGTGAGGCTTTAGAAAAGTGGCCTGTCAAGATGTTCAAAGATTTGCTGCCCAGAATATATATGATTGTTGAAGAGATTAATGAACGTTTCTGCAGTAAACTGTGGAAGTTTTTCCCGGGTGATTTTGATAAAATTTCTGAGATGGCTATTATTGCTAATGACCAGATCAGAATGGCCAATCTCTGTATTGCCGGCTGTTACAGTGTGAATGGAGTTTCATCTCTTCACACCAAAATATTAAAGCAAAAACAGATGAGCCTGTTTTATGAAGCCTTTCCGCAGAAGTTTAATAATAAAACAAATGGTATTACCCACAGGCGCTGGCTAATAAAGGCTAATCCTCAGTTGACAGAATTGATAACTGAGGCTGCAGGCCCCGGCTGGAAAACAAATCCTAAAGAAATATTTAAGATAAATAAATATCAAAATGATGCTTCTTTTAAAGAAAAAGTGCGTAGAATTAAGCTGGACAACAAAAAGAAACTGGCTCAATATATCAAAGATAATACAGGAATCAGGGTAGACCCACAGTCTATATTTGATACACAGGCTAAACGCCTTCATGAATATAAAAGACAGTTAATGAATATTTTACATATAATTTATCTTTATAAAACTGTAAAGGAAAATCCGGGAATGGATATATATCCAAGAACTTTCATCTTTGCTGCCAAGGCTGCTTCAAGTTATTATTTTGCTAAAAAGATAATAAAACTGATAAATGATACTGCAGCTGTAATTAATAACGATAAATCAATTGATGACAAAATAAAAGTGGTATTTCTGGAAAACTATTCAGTATCAATGGCCGAAAAAATTATCCCGGCAACAGATGTAAGTGAGCAGATATCCACTGCTGGTAAAGAGGCATCAGGAACAGGCAATATGAAATTTATGATGAATGGTGCCCTTACACTGGGGACTATGGATGGGGCCAATGTTAATATTCATGATATGGTAGGGAAAGAAAACATATTTATTTTCGGCCTGTCAGCGGATGAAGTCATGGAGCTTTACAAAAATGGACAGTACTCGGCTGAAAACACCTATTATAATAATACCAGAATTAAGAATGTCCTGGATTCATTGATAGAACCAGGTTTCTTATTTGAAAATATTGATGAATCATACAATATGATATTCGATACACTGATAAACTCCAATGACCGCTACTTTGTATTGAAAGATTTTGATAGTTATACAGAAACCCAGGAGATGATCGATATGGAATACCGTGATCAGGATAGCTGGCTGCAGAAGGCTGTGATTAATATAGCACATTCAGGTAAGCTTTCCAGTGATAGAACTATATCTGAGTATGCTGCCAATATCTGGGATATTAAACCTGAAAAGATATAAAGCTATTGTGAAAAAAGCCTGAGGATAAAGCACTCTGTAATAAGCCTGGACGACCGGGATGAGATTGGTTCAGGTTTGGATTAAACCCAGAGGAGGAAAAATATATATGAGCCAACTGGATATCAGACATAATTCATTTGATAGCTTTTACCGTGAGCCGTTTGGTGCAGTTGCAGTCGGCAGCCAGATACGGCTCCGTTTAAGTATAGCCAAAGATAATAATGAGCATGTTAGTCAGGTTTTTCTACACATCAGAAATAGCAAAGCAGATTCTAAAACTGCAGAAGATAAAATTGTAGAAATGAAACCTATTATTGAAAAGAAAACAGACAGGGATGAGAAAATATCTAGATCTATAAACGGAGAGAAGGTTTTGCATTATCAGGCATTTTTATCTACACCCC
The DNA here is from genome assembly GCA_048623215.1 of Halothermotrichaceae bacterium. Classification (GTDB taxonomy): domain Bacteria; phylum Bacillota; class Halanaerobiia; order Halanaerobiales; family DTU029; genus JBMCBT01. Next base: position 10,622 of record JBMCBT010000036.1, on the reverse strand, counting down.
CCACCCCCTGTTTGCTGTGGTATTACTTTGAAATTCAAACAGTAGCTTCAACATATTATTATGGAAAAGATGACCACGGTTATGGTGGAGAGGGGAAACTAACTTATGAGCTGACTGTGCCCTATCAAATAACCATATATTCATCTGAATTAAAAACACCGGCCTGGTCAAAAGAGGCAGTAGTTTATCAGATATTTGTAGACAGGTTTTACAACGGAAATGAAAACGGCAATATCAATAATCCCAAAAAAAATAGTATGCTGCAGTCACACTGGGATAATGACCCTATCTATATCAAAGATGAGGATGGAAAAATCTTAAGATGGGACTTTTTCGGTGGTAATTTGCTGGGTGTAAAAAAGAAACTTGATTATCTCAGTAAGCTGGGTGTCAGTGTTATCTATCTAAACCCGGTGTTTAAAGCAGCCAGCAACCACAAATATGATACCGGTGACTATCATCAGATTGACGAAATGTTCGGCAGTAATCAGCTTTTCCAGGAACTGGTTGAAAAAGCTGCTGAATATGGTATCAATATTATTTTAGATGGGGTTTTCAGCCATACCGGTAGTGATAGTATTTACTTTAATAAAGACGACAATTATGACTCAACTGGAGCCTATCAGTCAAAAGACTCTCCTTATTATGATTGGTATAAGTTTCACGACTATCCCGATGATTATGAATGCTGGTGGGGAGTAGAGGATCTGCCGGAAGTAGATGAAAAGAATGAATCTTACCAGGATTTTATTATATTTGCTGAAAACAGTGTATTAAAATACTGGATGGAGAAAGGGATTAAAGGATGGCGCTTGGATGTAGCAGATGAGCTGCCGGAACCCTTTTTAAGAAACTTCAAAAATGTCATGAAAGAGTGTGACCCTGAATCATTTCTACTTGGAGAAGTCTGGGAAGATGCTTCCAACAAGATAAGTTATGGTAAGCAGCGTCATTATTTTGCAGAAAATATACTGGATTCTGTTACCAATTATCCATTTCGTCTGGTATTACTGGACTTTATTTCAGGAAGAACAGATGCAGAGCTCACTCACAGGGCACTGATGACCCTCTATGAAAACTATCCAATGCACAATTTTTACAGTACTTTAAACCTATTAAGCAGTCATGATGTACCGCGTATCCTGACAGAGGTTCAAAACAGGATGCCGCCAGACTTCAGCCACAGTGAGTGGACAGATTCTGCCAGTGGTGAAGATTTAGGCAGTGATTATGTAAAAGCAGTAAAATTATTAGTTATCTGGCAGATGACATTTCCGGGAATGCCCGGTATTTACTATGGTGATGAAGCCGGGCTGACAGGAGGTAAAGACCCTGAAAATAGAAAAACATATCCCTGGGGCCGGGAAAATAAGGAATTACTGGAATGGTACAGGCAGGTGGTAACTTTAAGAAATGATAATGATATATTTAAAACAGGGAACTGGAAGTCAATATATATAAACAGAGATATCTACGGCTATTACCGGCAAATTATTAATAATAAGGATGTATTTGGGCAAAAAAAAGAAAATAATACTGCCCTGGTATTATTTAATAGAAGCCTTGATAAAACATATAATATTGAGTTAGATGTAGGAAATTATTTTGATAAAAAAGTCTATGATATTTTGAATGACTATCAAGTTAAGGTAAAAAACGGAAGTATACAGTTGGATATTAAACCTTTAACTACAGCCATTTTTTTAAAAAACATTAATTAAATTAAAGCCTAAGATAAAGATATCTCAGTTTGGAGCAGAATGTTTATATAATAAAAAATATTGAATTTTATCAAACAAAGGGCTGGAGTAATTTGCTGATTGCTTTTAAATAATTAATATTACCTGTAAAAATGCTTCGACCAATTCTACCTTTTAGTGATTTAATAAATATATCAAAATTGTCATTACTCAATTTTTCCATTGTTTTTCTAAGTGTTAAAGAATCATGAAAACTGGTTTTTAATGGTTGGCAGAGCTTATTATAATCTCCCTCACCACTAATATCCTGTGCAGCATATATTCCAGTTAGAAGTGCTGTTACCTGGCCAAAACCAAGAAAAGGCATGATAGAGCCAAAATTGTTTCCCACAAGAAATGTATTTCCTATACGCGGATATTTACATATACCAATAATATACTTGCTTATTTCAAATTGGTCATATATTTTAAAAGAGGGATGAGCAGTATCCTGAGTTTTTGCAACTTCCTTCATAAATCTATCCCAGAGTTTGTTTGAGTCTGTATTTTCGTTTTGCGGGTATTCAGGATAGGCAATAACAATATTAGCTTTTTTATTAGATATTGGTATCAAATAACAATACCCCTGTGGGGCAAGATCATTATTTAACCAGGCATGAACGGTATTAATATCAAAGTTTCCTTTTATATTTGCTCCTTTTAGTTTAACCGTAAGTTCTATATCATAATTGCTTATTTTATCTGCATAGGCAGCATCACCTGTGGCTAGAACCACATGACTGTATTCATGTAACAGCTCTTCATATGTTTTTTTGGAATTAAACTTTATTTTACTTTTTATCTGTTCCTGTAACTGTTTTTCAAAAGAATTTTTTATTCTACCTCTTAAATTAGTATGTCCCAGTCGGCCGCTTATAACTGCTGTATTATTAGGTGAATGTATAATAAGTTTTTTAATATTGCTCTGGACTTTAAGATCAATATTATGATTTTCTGAAAAATATCTAATAGAGTTTTTAATAGGTTGTGATAAAGCAGATAATAATATTTCGCAATTAACAAACCTATCACCTGTTTCTGAACTTTTTTCAAAAATAAATGGTTCTATTCCGTTTTGCTCTAAGGTGATAGCACAGGATAAGCCAGATAACCCTGCTCCCATAATTGCCACTTTAATTTTAATCACCACCAGTATATATTAAATTTATTATAATTGTTTAACTTATCTAAGATTAAATATATTATGTGTTTATTTTCATAAATTTATATAAAAACAATTTGAATCCCTGTTACTATTGTCTTTTTTTATATCAATGTGGTATAATATGTTAAAATAAAAAAAGGAGTGTTTATTTATGACTTCAACAACTATTGCATTACTTGCTGCTTTAATCTCACCACTGCTAATATTTATTTTTATCTATAATAGTTTAATAGCCAGCCGTAATAGAGTGGAAGAGGCTTTTTCAGGAATTGATGTACAGTTAAAGAAAAGATATGATCTAATACCAAACCTTATAAGTACGGTAAAACAATACATGGAACATGAGCAACAGGTGTTAACAGAAATAACAGAACTAAGGTCAAAAGCTGTTAATGGTGATCTATCTACTAAAGAAGAGTTTCAACTCAATAATGAATTATCAGACAAATTAAAAGGATTAAATGTAGTAGTGGAGGCTTATCCTGATTTGAAAGCCGATGAATCTTTCGATAACTTACAACGGTCATTAAATGAGGTTGAAAGTCAGATTTCTGCTGCCAGAAGAACTTATAATGCCAATGTACGTGCATATAACAACAAAGTTGAGCAATTCCCATCCAGTCTGGTAGCCAGTATGAAAGGTTTTGACAGACATGAATTCTTCAGGGCTGCTAAGAAGGAACGAGAAAATGTAGATGTTGATAATCTATTTGAATAATCTTATGAATAATTTATCTGGATTCAAGAGTCTTTAATAACGTTCTTTTTATTTACCTGGACAGAAAGGATTATAATATAAATCTGTCAGAAGGGAGTTTTACTTTGAAAGATATAAAGGCTTTTTATGATAATAACTTAAAAGCAGTAATTGGTAGTCTGGAAGCTGAAAAAGTAAGAACCAGGAACAAATTGTTAATGTATATAATTGTACCGGCGGTTGTATTGTTATTAATTGCAGTGGGTTATTATTTTTCCAGCAAAAATTTTGTGCCTGCATTTCTGGTGCTTTTCTTTTCTCTGACCGCATACCATTTTATCTCCAAAAAAATCACAAAACCATATGAAGACAAATTTAAAACTAGTGTTATTTCAAGGCTTGTGAAATTTGTTGATGAAGATTTAGATTATGAACATCATAATTATATTAGAGAAAGCGCTTTTCGTGAGAGCCGCCTGTATGATCACAGAATCGATAAATATGAAGGTGAAGACTATATAAGCGGCAAAATAGGGAAAACGCAAATTGAGTTTTCAGAAGTTTTGGCAAAATATAAAAAACGGGATAAAGATGATAAAACAGAATGGCATACTCTTTTTGATGGGTTATTTTTTACTGCAGACTTTAATAAAGAATTCAAGTCAGACCTAATTTTAAAACCTGATATAGCTGAAAGGCTTTTTGGTGGTTTTGGACAAAAATTACAAAGTATAAATGTATTTCAGCACGGAGAACTGGTTAAACTGGAAAATCCAGAGTTTGAAAAAGCATTTAAGGTAGTAGGTACAGATCAGACAGAAGCAAGATATATTTTGACACCGGCTTTAATGGAGAAAATACTTAAGTTAAATAATGAAATAATGACAAAAGAAAAAAGTATGATTTCCATGTCTTTTATCAATTCAAAAATATATCTGGCATTACCTCTTAATAGAGATTTATTTGAGCCCAGTATATTTGGTAAAAAGGTAGTTAAGGAAGAAGATATAATTGAATATTATCATTACATAAAATTAATGGCCGGTATTGTTGAAGACCTTGATTTAAATACAAGAATCTGGACTAAAAAATAAATATATAATTAGACATTGAAGCAGTTATATTTTGCTGCTTCTTTGCTTTTATATTAAGTCTAATTTTATAAAAATAGTGCTCCATATGGAGATGCCTTTTTGAGTATATCATGCAGTATAGTAAAAACTTAATAATTTTTTTATTTTCCCTTGACAAGTACTGATAAAAGTATTAAACTTGTATAAACAAGTGCTTGTATATACAAGTTTTCGGATAATTTTGAAGAAAGTAAAAAAATATGAAGGGGGTATTTAATGGAAAATCACTTGCTGTCCGGTTACAAAACAATAGCAGAAGAAATCACACGTAGAATTTATGAAGGGGATTATTTGCCCGGCAGCTATCTCCCTTCGGAAAATAAGCTGGCAAGAGAGTTTGAAGTTACCAGGACAACCATTCGTAAAGCTTTAAATATATTAAAACAGCGGGGAACTATAGAAAGCTTTCAGGGTAAGGGTTATAAAGTAAAGCAACTTCACTGGGAACAGAGTTTGCTCCAGTTTTATAGTTTTGGACAGAATATAGCTGATAACATTCAAAATCCTGAGACAAAATTATTGTCCTATAATAAAATAAATAGTTTAAAAAACATTACTGGATATAAAAATATAAAGTTATGGGAAATCACCCGCTTAAGGTTGATGAATGAAAAACCTTTAATATTAGAAACTTCCTATATACCGGTTAAAGTTTTGCCCGAAATTAAAAAGAAAGAGTTAAAAAGAGAATCTCTATATGATTTGTTAAAAGAAAATGAAGTAAATATTATTAAAGCTCAGGAATATTTAGAACCTGCGTTACCTTCTATTGACGATCAAAAAAGTTTAAATATTGACGAGAATACACCTCTTTTCCAGACTATACGGTATACTTATAATAACCAGGAAGAGATTGTGGAAATAAGAGAAAGTCTAATTAGAGGGGATTATTTTAAATTTTCTGTAGAAATGACTTTATAAAATATATAAGACTATAATAAAGGGAGGTCTATAATGTCCAAAACAAATAACAAAGAAGATGATGAGGCCCAGAAAGGTAGCCAGGAGAGTGTTGAAGTTAAAATGAGTAAGAAAAGAAAATTGCTAGTATTGTTTACCACATTTTTTAGAATAGGACTGTTTACTTTTGGCGGTGGTTTTGCCATGATACCTTTAATTAGAAAAGAAATTGTGGAAAATCGCGGCTGGGTGGAAAAAGATAAGTTTCTGGATGCTGTTTCAGTTACCCAATCAGTACCCGGTGCAGTTGCTATTAACCTTTCTATTTTCTTTGGTTATAATATAGCAGGTATTTTTGGTGCTTTTGTTTCAGCACTGGGAGTTGTCTTGCCTTCATTTTTGATAATTTTAATAATTGCACTTAATTTTAAAAAGTTTAGTGGTAATCCAATTGCTGAAAATATTTTTAAAGGTATCAGGCCGGCAGTAGTAGCATTAATAATTTATGCAGGATATGAACTGGGAAAGGGTATAGACTGGTCATTAAAACTGATACTAACTTTAGGAATAGTATTTACAGCCAGTGCATTTTTTGGTGTTAGCCCAATTATCTTGATTATTGGAGTACTTATTATCGGAACAGTCTTCTGGCTTAATGCTTATATAAAAAATAATTCACAAAAAGCTGAACAGACAAATCAACCTGGGGAGCTAAAATAATGATTTCATTTATATCAGAACTAATATTTTTAAGTTTATCATTTTTTAAAATTGGTCTTTTTGGATTTGGCGGTGGTTATGCCATGATCTCATTAATTCAGCAGGAATTAATAACACACAGCTGGATGACCATGGAAGAGTTTTTAGATATTATTGCCATAGCACAAATGACACCAGGAGCAATTGCTGTTAACAGTGGGACTTTTGTAGGTTATAATGTCTCAACAGTGATTGGTTCTTTTACAGCAACAGTTTCAGTAATAGCACCTTCATTTATTCTGGTATTATTATTAGCATATTATTTCAAAAAAGTAAAAGATTTAGATTATATTGAAAAACTACTATTATTTTTACGGCCGGCAGTAATAGGTCTAATCATTGCAGCAGCTTTTACTATAGGTAAAAGTAGTTTTGTTGATATTAAAAGTATATTGATAGCGGCAGGGGTTCTTATATTAATGCTTAGCACCAAAATACATCCTATCTTGCTGATAGTACTTGCTGGTTTTTCAGGGGTTCTTCTTTATGCCTGATTTAATTTCCAGGTTTTAAAATATAAAATTAAAATTATTACAGAAAGGTGCCCCAATTCGGGGCACCGTTTTCAATTAGTGTGCCCAGTAAATTCAGAAGATAATAGGTGGAATAAGAATCCTACCGCGCTGTTTTCGCTGTTTTCATCGTATCGGTGTAGTAAAGCCAATAGTGACAGGTTGTTGAAATCTGGAGAGTCTGAGTTACGGGTTAGTCTGGAACAAATAAAAAAGTTTACAAAGAAAATAATACCTTGACAAAAAACGACAAAAATATTATACTTATATGTACAAGTTATATATTTGAAAAATATTATATAGATCTGAAACCGTGTACAAACAAATAAAACTTGTTAAAACTTGTCTAAAAAACTATTATTAAAACAGTTAACTTTGAATATGAAAACGCTTTCATATTAAGCTTGTATTACTTTTGAAAAGGCAAAACTATATATATGAAACCGCTTACAGAAAATTTATGAAATTATTAAGGAGGTGGGAAGATGGTAACCATCAAAGATATTGCGAAAGAAGCAGGTGTTTCGTCGACAACAGTATCAAGAGTTATAAATCAGCATACATATGTAAACGGGAAAACAAGAGAAAAGGTAATTAAAGTTATTGATAAATATAATTACAGGCCCAGTGCTATTGCCAGGGGACTTTCAACAAATAAGTCTTATACAATAGGTTTACTTGGAAGTACTCAATTTAATCTTGAAAGTACGAGTAAATTTAGTCTGAATGACCCTTTTCTCAGGGAAGTTATCTTTGGTATTGAAAGTAATCTTGGGGAAAAGGATTATGATATTTTATATTTTACTGCTAAAAAGAATAACCTCAGTTATAAAGATATATGTGAGCATAGAAAGATTGATGGTGTAATTTTTCTGGGATATGTAGAAAACACTCCTGATATAAAAGAATTAGTTCATTCTGGTATCCCGACAGTATTTATAGGTTCAAATATAACTGCTGAAAATGCGGCCAGTGTAATGTCTGATAATTTAAATGGAGCTAAAAAAGCATTAAAATATCTTGTTGATATGGGACATAAAGATATAGGTTTTATTATGGGTTCTAAAAATATTCTCGCAACCAGACATAGGCTAGAGGGGTATATGGAGATGTTGAAAAAAAACAATTTAAGAATTAATAAAGAATGGATACTATATGGTACTTATACAAAAAGGTTTGGTTATAAAGCTATGAAAAAGATAATTAGCTTAACTGATCGCCCAACTACTATTTTTTGTCAGGATGAAATTGCTATAGGAGCATATAAAGCTGTTAAAGAAGCGGGCTATGATATTCCGGGGGATTTTTCCTTTGTTGGTTTTGATGATTTAGAGATGAGTGAATATGTATTTCCCCAATTAACTACAATCCGTCAGCATAAATATAAAATCGGGAAAATAGCTTCTGAATTATTATTAAATATAATATCTGAAGAAAAAAATAAAGAAAAACATATAATTTTGCCGACAGAATTGGTTAAAAGAAAGTCTTGTGAAGATTATAGTTCAAAAATATAAATGATAAAGAAATTGGTGTTAAAGTTGGAAATGGATATTAAGTTCCTGACCAACTTTGATATATAAATGTTATTTAATATCTTTATTATAACTGGGGGTGATTCTGAAAATAATTAAATGTTATTAAGTTAGTGGGAAGTACTTTTCAATTTAAAAAGAGATGTAGTTTTGTTTGTTTTTGATTATTAAAACAAATAACAAATAATAGGAGGATATTATAATGAAAAAAGTTAATTTTTCAATGAAATTATTAGTTCTAGCATTAGTATCAGTCTTTTGTTTATCAGCAATTAGTTTGAATGTAGCTGCAGCAGATAAACAAATTGATTTTTGGCATATTAGAACTGGGAACCTTGAGGATATATTATTGGATTCTATAGAGCGATTCGAAGAAGATTATCCAGAATATGATGTAAAAATAACTAAAATTCAGCCTGGAGAAAATCAAACAAAGGTACAGGTAGCAGTAGGGGGAGGAAATCCGCCAGATATTTTCCGTACTCAAGGTGGAGGTTCATTTAAACCATATGTAAATGCTGGTGAAGTTGTAGATCTTACAAATTTATTGAATGAGTCTGGCTATATTAATAATTTTTCAGAATCTGCCTTTGAAGCAGTTAAATATGATGAAAAGATTTATGCTGTTCCTGCTAACGGAGCAAGTGCTGCAATGATCTGGTATAACAAAGAAATCTTTAATAAGTATGATATAGATATTCCAGAAACCTGGGAAGATTTAAAAGAAGTTATAACTTTTTTACAGGATAAGGGATATCAAGCCCCTATATCCCTGGCCAATAGAGAAAGATGGCCTGCATCAGAATGGTTTGAATATCTAGTCATGAGAAGTGGTGGAGATAAACTTTTAGTTAATGCGGCGGACAACAATAATGAGGTTAGTTTTAGTAATGATGCTTTTACAGAGGTAGGAAAAAAGTTGCAGGAATTAGTTAAGATGGGAGCCTTTAATGAAGGATTCAATAGTGCAAGTTATGATTTAGGTGAAAGTAGAAGATTATTATATACTGAACAGGCAGTAATGACATTAATGGGTAATTGGGAACATCAGAATATGTTATCTGAGAATGCTGAATGGGCAGAAAGAATTGATTATTTCACATTTCCTGAAGTAGAAGATGGTAGTGGAGATCCAAGTTCTGTTCTTGGGATGTCGGCACAAGATTATTATGCAATTTCTTCTGATAGTGATAATAAAGAAATTGCTTTTAAATTATTACAGTATGTTTATGATGAAGAAGCTACAGAAGCAAGAGCAAAAGCAGGTAATATACCTCCTGTAATTGGTGCAGATGAATATATCGATAATCCTATCACAAGTAAACTTCAAGCAGATATTTCCAGTGCGAATTATGTGCAGCAATGGGGAGATAAACTTATGGATCCTCAACTTGCTGAAAAACATCAGGACTTAATTCAACAACTTTTAGATTTGGATATAACTCCTGAAGAATACGGTGAAGAAATGGAAAAAACAAGGAAAGAGAACTTAGAATAACAACACTTAGTGTTTATCGGGAGAAGGTTAATTCCTTCTCCCGATATAAATACTAATTATAATAGCTAAGATGATAGGGGTGGAAAAATAGTGAAATTAGGAAATTTTCTTAGTAAATATAATTCTACAAAAGATTTTATAACTAATAGCTGGTTTTTGTTTTTGTTTCCAGCAGCATTATTTTATGTTATTTATTTTCTTCTGCCAATTCCTTTATCTTTTTATTACAGTTTTTTTAAAATGTCTGGTTTAGGAGATATGGTTTTTATTGGTTTACGTAATTGGGTTAAAATAATTACCGATGGAATATTTTGGACTTCATTTCAGCATAATATAATTTTATTGATAGCTTCCTTAGTTGTCCAAATTCCTTTAGCATTGGGGTTAGCGATTTTAATAAAAAGCAAGTTACTAAAAGGAAGAAAAATATTCAAAGTTTCATATTTTATACCCAGGTTGTTTTCCGCTACTGCCGTAGGTATAATCTGGCAATATATTTTTAATACTAATTTTGGATCATTAAATACTATTTTAAGTTCTATATGTCTTGGACATTTAGCGCAGGCCTGGTTAAGTGAGTTTTCATTATTATCCGTTTTTATTGTGTATTGCTGGAATGCCATTCCTTTTTATATGATTATTTTTATAGCGGCATTAGGAAACATCTCTAATTATTTATATGAA
>JBMCBT010000035.1:0-19952 GCA_048623215.1 Halothermotrichaceae bacterium | reverse complement strand
GAACCCCTGCCGCCAGGATGAAAACCTGGTGTCCTGGACCCCTAGACGATGAGGACATATTGTTTTATGGTCGGGCTGCTCAGATTTGAACTGAGGACCCCCTGCTCCCAAAGCAGGTGCGCTACCAAACTGCGCCACAGCCCGACAACAAAAAATAGTATATATGAAAAAAGGGCTTACGTCAAAAAAATAAGAGTTTAATATTAGCAATTACAGCAAAATAAAGCTGGTATACTGTTAAATACTAAAAAAAATGATGAATAACTAACGTTTGTATTATTTAAATATTTGCTATATTATTGTATTAATGATATTATCTTATTACTTAAAATCATGAAAAAAATCATTATGAAATATATTAAAATAATATAATGGTATAATATTATTAAAAAAATATTAAAAATAATTAATATTATGTTTTAAAAAAATAAAAATTATAAATGCTATAAATGAGGTGAACTTATGAATATTCTTTTAACAAATGATGATGGTATTTATGCAGAAGGGATAAGAATTTTAGCAGAGGTATTAATAAAAAGTGGTCATAATGTAACAATAGCTGCACCTGATCGTGAGAGAAGTGCGGCCGGTCATTCTATTACTATTCGTGAACCATTGAGAGTTAAAAAGATTGATATGAAAATAGATGGGGTTAATAGTTATATGATTACTGGAACCCCTGCAGATTGTGTTAAAATAGGTTTAGAAAAAATAGTAATCCAAAAACCGGATATAGTTATCTCAGGTATAAATAACGGACCTAATCTAGGTTTTGATGTTTTATATTCAGGAACAGTTTCAGCAGCAATGGAGGCCTATATGATGGGTTATAATTCACTGGCTGTGTCATTAAAATATAATGGTAATAATAATTATTTTACTGCATCAAAAATTATTGAAAAATATATTTCTGAAAATGATTTTTCATTATTATCAGATAAAGTATTATTAAATATAAATATACCCGATTTGCCGGAAGAAAAGATAAAAGGAATAAAATATACTTCTCTGGGAACAAGTCTTTATGAAGATACTTTTGAAAAAAGAATAGACCCAATGGGAAACCCATATTATTGGTTAACTGATGGTGGTGGTCGTAAGGAAAAAGCAGAGAACAGCGATATCTGGGTAATTAAAGAAAATAATATAACAATAACCCCATTACAATTAAAACTTACAAATAATAAATTGAAAGAAGAGTTGAAGGAGAGATTTTAGACATGATTTACCCCCCTTTTTAATATATTTTAAAAAGGGGGGATTTTTATGTTTGAGAATCAGGAAAGTAAAAAAATTATAAATAATTTAGTTATATTTAAAGGTGTTTTAAGAGGTATAGTTGCTCTTATTATTTTAAGTATAATAAAAGCAATCTTTGATAACTATTTTTTTAGTCTGGAAATAGGAGCTTTAAATACAATATTACTTATAGAAAATATAATAATAATTACTTATCTTGGGTTTTATGTGGCCAGAAATGTAGATCACAATGGATGGTTGAACGGTGGTTTAAGTGGTTTGATATATATTATTTTATTAATTCTTATCGGGACAATAAGTATGCCAATTTCTTTAGGAAATATTATTGTTATGGCTTTAATTGGATTAATTATAGGGAGTATTGGCGGTATAATAGGGATTAATTTCTAAGTTAAAACTTTCCTACATAAAGTTACTATCAGTATGGAATTTTAAAATAATAAGGAGTATAGATAGAGCAATTAAATCTGGTTGAGAAGAGGTGGTATAGATTGCAATAGAAAATGATATTGAATTACTGCCACATCAACAGGAAACTGTTAGAAAAGTAATTGAGGATATGGATGGGAAAGCAATATTAGCAGATGAAGTTGGTATGGGTAAGACTATAAAAGCTGGTATGATTGTAAAAGAATATATTAACAGAGGATTAGTCAAAAAATTTTTAATACTTGTACCGGCATCTCTGGCTTTTCAGTGGACAAATGAGATGGTAAAAAAAATAAATATTCAGGATATAATGTTCAATAGGAAGGGATGTGGCTGGGAATATTTTGATTATCAGATTGCCTCACTTGATATGGCTAAAAGGGATAGACATGCAAAATATTTAAAAAAAATAAATTTTGATATGATCATTGTTGATGAGGCTCATCGATTGAAAAACAGGAAAACATTGAACTGGAAGTTTGTAAATAGTTTAAATAAGAGATATTGTTTATTATTAACGGCTACACCAATTCAAAATAACTTAAAGGAATTATATAATTTAATTTCTATCATACACCCCGATATGTACAGAGATTATGGAGAATTTAAAAATAAGTATGTGGCCGGGAAACATTTAGTAAAAAATAGCAAAAAACTAAAAAGAGAATTAAAAAATGTAATGATAAGAAATTCTCATTCAGATACTGCTGTTAATTTTCCAGATAGGCACATCCATCATATTAAAGTAAAATTAACCAGTATGGAAAGAAGTTTATATGATAAGGTAACAAATTTTGTTAAAAGCGAATATAGAAGACGGAAAGCCGACAGGATGAGTATATTAAATCTTTTAACCTATCAGAGAGAAATTTGCAGTAGTTCTTTTGCTCTGCTGCAGACACTTACAAATACACGAAAATACTCTCCTGAACTTAAAGAAATATATGATTTGGCACAAAAAATAAATATCAATTCCAAAATGGAAAAAGTGATTGATATTTTAAAAAAAGTAGATGGACAAACTATAATATTTACTGAATATAGAGCAACCCAGATATATATAGCAAAATTCTTAGATAAAATGGGCTATAGTACTCTGTTATTTAATGGTGGTTTTAGTTCAAGTGGAAAAGAATGGATTAAACATCTATTCCAGAGAGAAAAAAAAGATGTATTAATTAGTACTGAAGCAGGTAGCCAAGGACTAAATTTACAGTTTTGTAATAATATAATTAATTATGATTTGCCCTGGAACCCTATGAAAGTTGAACAAAGAATTGGTAGAGTTCATAGGTTAGGCCAGACAAAAGATGTTCATATATATAATCTGGCTACAGAAGATTCTATAGAAGAAAAAATCATGAACTTGTTATACAAAAAAATTAGTTTGTTTAAAGCTATTATTGGAAATATGCAGAAGATAATAGACCCTGAAAAGACAACTTCACTTGAAAGTGATATTATGCAAATTATTGGAGAAGCAAAATCTGAAAATGATCTTGATGAAAAATTAGAAAAGTTAGGAGAAAGTCTAAAAAAGAATCAAAAAAAAGAAAAAATAATTTTACCTAGATGAATAATAAAAGAATAATTGGTTAATCTATATATAGAAACCAATAGTGATAAATAAATGATTACAATTTTGTAATCTCCAGATAAATCAAATATTTCTTTAGCATTGAGATTAGAAAGCTAAATTTAAAATAAATTAAATATATCACTATTGGTTTCTTTTTTTATTGATGAAATTAATTATATAAGTATTTTGTAAAATTATTTGAAAAAAGTATGGTTTTTATTTGACTATTATAACCTAATATATTATAATAACAAATGTCGTAAAAAACACGGGCCCATAGCTCAGCTGGTCAGAGCAATCGGCTCATAACCGATTGGTCCTAGGTTCGAATCCTAGTGGGCCCACCAATTTTTAAAAAGCAGGTAAAAACCTGCTTTTTTTAATACCATTATTTAATACATCTAAAAAAAATAAGTTAAAATATTTCGTTTTAAAAAAGAATTCTTAAATGTCAATATTTTAGTAAAGGAAAATAAAAAATTATATAGAAGTGAAGATTATATAGATTTATAAATTTGTAAATAACTAATTATATGGAGGGTTAAAATGAAAATTGTCAGGTATGAAAAGGAAAATAAAATTAAATATGGTCAATTAGAAGAAGATTTGATTAAAGTAATTAAAGGGGATATATTTGCAGAATTTGAAGTCGTTGAGGAAACTATTGAACGAGATGAAGTTAATATACTACCACCTGTTGATCCACCAAATGTAATTGCTATTGGTTTAAATTATAAAAAACATGCTGCAGAAACTGGAAGTCAGCTTCCTGAAAGACCTTTGATCTTTATAAAAGCAAATACAAGTGTGATTGGACATAATGATATTATTGTATTACCACATATGGCGCCCGATGAAGTAGACTATGAGGCAGAACTGGCTATAATTATAGGAAAAAAAGCTAAAAATATAGAAAAAGATGAAGTAGATAATTATATCCTAGGATATACATGTGTAAATGACGTAAGTGCAAGAGACTGTCAAAAAAGACTGGATAAGCAGTGGGCTCGCGGTAAGTCATTTGATACATTTTGTCCAGTTGGCCCCTGTATTGAGACAGATATAATACCTGATAATTGTAATATAAAATCAAGATTGAATGGTAAAATAATGCAGTCTTCCAATACTAATGACCTTATTTTTGAGACAAGAGAACTTGTTAGTTATATTTCAAAAAATATGACATTACTTCCCGGTACTATAATTTCAACCGGGACTCCTGAAGGAGTTGGTGTTGCCAGAAAACCTCCTGTGTTCTTAAAACCTGGAGATACGATAGAAATTGAAGTAGAAGGTATTGGCATTTTAAAAAATGAAGTAACCAGTGAAGACTTTTAAAATAAGAAAACAAAATTTTATTATATGAAAAAATTATTTAACATGAAGGGATATTAAAATTAATAAAGAAATGAATATAAAGACTTAAATACCAGAGATATTCTAAATACTGAGGAGGTAGAAGAAGAGATGGAGAATTTAATTATTCCCGAAAATTATCAGTCGAATTTATCTGTTCGGGATACAGAAATTGCAATAAAAAAGCTTAAAGATTTTTTTGAAGATGAGTTAGCTGAAATATTAAATTTAACCAGAGTATCAGCACCATTATTTGTTGGGTCAGATACAGGTTTAAATGATAATCTAAATGGTATTGAGCGTCCAGTGTCTTTTGATATTAAAGCAATTGATAATCTTGATGTTGAAATTGTACAATCATTAGCAAAGTGGAAAAGGTTGGCTTTACATAAATATGATTTTGAACCAGATGAAGGTTTATATACTGATATGAATGCTATCAGAAGAGACGAAGAGCTAGATAACCTTCATTCATTATATGTAGACCAATGGGACTGGGAAAAAGTCATAAAAAAAGAGGATAGAACAGAAGAAAAATTGAGAGAAATAGTAAAGAAAATATATAAAGTATTTAAAAAAACAGATGAATTTATTTCATCGGATTATTCGTATTTAACACCATTTTTGCCAGAAGAAATATATTTTATTACTACACAGGAATTAGAAGATAAATATCCGGAGTTAACCCCTAAAGAGAGAGAAGATGCCATTGCCAAAGAAGAAAAAGCAGTATTTATCATGAAGATAGGTGGAGTTCTCAAATCTGGCAATAAACATGACGGCAGAGCCCCGGATTATGATGACTGGGAATTAAATGGTGATATTGTATTTTGGAATCCTGTCCTGTCGAGAGCATTTGAAATATCATCAATGGGTATAAGAGTAGATGAAAATACACTTATCTCACAGCTGGAAAAAGATGGTTCATTAAACCGCAAAAAATTACCATTTCACCAGATGTTATTAAAAAAAGAACTTCCATACACTGTTGGTGGAGGTATAGGCCAGTCCAGAATTTGTATGTTATTTTTAAGAAAAGCACATATAGGAGAAGTACAGTCTGCTATTTGGCCTGATGAAATGATAGAAAAGTGTGCTCAATCAAACATATTCTTATTGTAATAATATTACAATTACAAGATATTTATTATATAAAATATTGTAATTATAGGTTATGATTTTAAAATCATAACCTATATTATTAATATATATTAGCGCAAAATATATGTTTTAAGAAATTTCTTTAATATATAATAAAAGTGAATAAAATAACATAAAAAATATGTTGTAATTATTAATAAACTCTAGGCAAAAATCATAATAGTAAATGATAAAACATAAAAAAATGGAGCATATAGAAGAATAAAAAAGAAAAACAAAAATAATGCAATATAAAAGACTTAAAAGAACAATAAAGGCATTTGTAATCAATATAATTATTTGATATATTTTTATCAAAGTAAAAATGAGGCTTTAGAGAATAATTCATTTATATTTTTTGTCTAAAAAAGTTAAAAAATTCACAAAGTGAAGTTGGAACCATTTAATTTCTCATAATATTATAAGGAGGTATAACATGGAATTACATAAGGTTACAAATGTAGAAGAGCTTGATCAATTAATTAGTAAAGTAAAAGAGGCACAAAATGAGTATGCTTCATATTCCCAGGAAGAGGTAAATAAAATATTTAGAAAGGCAGCTATCTCAGCTAATGATAAAAGAATATCTTTAGCAAAACTGGCTGTAGAAGATACCGATATGGGAGTAGTAGAAGATAAGGTTATTAAAAATCACTTTTCTTCAGAATTTATTTATAACAAATATCAGGATGCAAAAACCTGTGGTGTTATTAAAAAAGATAGGGCTTTTGGTACTGTTAAACTAGCCAGTCCAATTGGTTTACTAGCTGGTATTGTACCTGTTACTAATCCAACATCTACAACAATATTTAAATCATTAATATCACTTAAGACCAGAAATGCTATCATATTTTCACCACATCCTAGTGCAAAAAAATGTACAATTGAAGCGGCAAAAATTATTTTAGAAGCAGCTGTTGCTGCCGGTGCACCTGAGAATATAATTGGCTGGATAGATGAGCCATCAATTGAATTATCACAGAGATTAATGAAGCACCAGGATATAAGTATGATTTTGGCAACTGGTGGTCCAGGAATGGTGAAAGCAGCTTATTCATCTGGAAAACCAGCTATTGGCGTTGGAGCAGGGAATACTCCAGCTATTATTGATGAAACAGCCCATATAAAAATGGCAGTAAGTTCTATCCTAATGAGTAAAACATTTGATAATGGAGTTATCTGTGCTTCTGAACAGTCAGTGACAGTACATGATGAAGTATATAATATAGTTAAAAAAGAGTTTAAGGACAGGGGAGCATATTTTCTGTCCTCAGATGAAAAAGAAAAAGTGGGTAAAGTAATTATCAAAGATGGACATATTAATGGTAAAATAGTAGGAAAAAAAGCAAGTAAAATTGCAGAAATTGCAGAAATTAATGTTCCAGATGATGTTAAGATATTAATAGCTGAAGTTGATAAAGTTGGTAAAGATGAACCATTTTCTTATGAAAAACTTTCACCAACACTGGCAATGTATAGAGCTGAAAGTTTTAAAGATGCAGTTGAAAATGCTGTTGACCTTGTTAAATTTGGCGGTATAGGACATACTTCAGTATTATATACAGATCAGGTAAACACAGATAGAAAAGATTATTTTGGTTCAAAGATGAAAACAGGAAGAATATTGGTAAACATGCCGTCTTCACAGGGAGCTATAGGAGATATATATAATTTTAAATTAGAGCCTTCCCTAACATTAGGTTGTGGTTCCTGGGGCGGAAACTCTGTCAGTGAAAATGTGGGGGTAAAACATCTTATGAATATAAAAACAATTGCAGAACGAAAAGAAAATATGTTATGGTTCAGGGTTCCTGAAAAAATATATTTTAAATATGGCGCTTTGCCTACAGCCTTAAAAGAACTGGAAGGAAAGAAGCGAGCTTTTATTATAACAGATAAACCACTATATGACATGGGATATACAGAAAGAGTTACTGAAGAGTTAGACAGTGTCGATGTAGATTATCGGATTTTTTCTGATGTAAAACCAGATCCTACAATATCTACAGTAAAGAAAGCTGTAAAACAAATGAATAGTTTTAACCCTGATGTTATCATAGCTCTTGGTGGTGGTTCACCTATGGATGCAGCTAAAATAAGTTGGTTAATGTATGAACATCCTGAGCAGGAGTTTAAAGAATTATCAATGACATTTATGGATATCAGAAAAAGGATATATAAGTTTCCTGAATTAGGAAACAAAGCATCATTTGTAGCAATACCTACTACTTCCGGTACAGGTTCTGAGGTAACTCCTTTTGCTGTAGTAACTGATGATAGTACAGGTGTTAAATATCCTATTGCCGATTACGAACTTACACCAGATATGGCTATTGTTGATCCAGATTTGGTACTATCAATGCCGGCAAAACTGACTGCATATTCCGGACTTGATGCTCTTGTTCATGCTATTGAGGCATATGTATCTGTTTTCTCAAATGAATATACCAGAGGACTTGCACTTGAAGCTATTAGACTTGTCTTTAAATATTTGCCGAGGTCTTATAAAAATGGTGCAGATGACAGAAAAGCCAAAGAAAAGATTCACTATGCTGCTACTACTGCAGGAATGGCTTTTGCTAATGCATTTTTAGGTATATGTCACTCAATGGCACATAAATTGGGTTCAGCATTTAAATTACCACATGGTCTGGCAAATGCTTTATTGATTAATCAGGTTATAAAGTACAATTCCAGTGATGTCCCGGTTAAGCAAACCGCATTTCCACAATATAAATATCCTTTAGCAAAAACTAATTATGCTAAAATTGCAGATCACCTTGGATTAGGTGGTAAAAGCGAGGAAGAAAAAGTAGATTTATTAATTGAAGCTATAAAAAAGCTAAAAGAAGATGTTGATATTCCGAAAAATATTAAAGCTGCTGGTGTTGTAGAAGAAAAATTCTATGAAAAGATCGATAAAATATCAGAATTGGCTTTTGATGATCAGTGTACTGGTGCTAATCCAAGATATCCATTAATTAGCGAATTAAAACAGTTATATATCAATGCCTATAAAGGAATTGTTAAGTAGAGTTAATTTTAAAATAAAATAGAGTTAATCACAGGGATAGTATATTATATACTGTCCTTTTTTTATACAAGATTCTTTAATTATTAAATCTAATTCATAACATGTGAGTAAATTAGCTAAAGATTAGATTTAGAAGTACAGTATAAAAAACTTTTTCTTATACATACAACCGGTTGTATCTAAATATATATATAGAAAAGGGGGAATAATTATGAAAAAAAGACTTAGTATTTTGACTATGATTATGCTGGTTATATGTATGATTTTTGGCACAAATATATTTGCTGATGAAAAAATAACTGTTATGGGTGTTTGGGGTGGTGCAGAGTTAGAAGCTTTTAACAAAGTTATGGAAACTTTTGAAGCTGCTTCAGATATTGAAATTGAATTTGAGGGTACGAGAGATCTACCTACTTTATTAACTACTCGTATAGAAGCAGGAAATCCGCCAGATATTGTTGCATTAACCGGTGTGGGTATGATGAATGACTTAGCAGTAGAAGGAGATCTGGTTAATTTAGAAAATGTGCTTGATATGGACCAATTTAATCAAGATTACAATTCTGTATGGAAAAACTTAGGTAGTTATAATGATTCCATGTATGGTCTTTACATATCTGCAGATGTAAAAAGTCTGGTCTGGTATAATCCTGCAGCTTTTACAGCAAAAGGTTATCAAATACCTGAAAACTGGCAGGATCTTGAATTACTAATGGATGAAATGGTAGCCAATGGAGATATACCATGGTCAATTGGTATAGAGTCTGGTGCTGCCAGTGGTTGGCCCGGCACAGATTGGATTGAAGATATTATGTTAAGAACAGCTGGTCCTGAGGTTTATGATAAGTGGGTAAATCATGATATACCATGGACAGATGAAAGAGTTAAAGAGGCATTCGAAATATTTGGTAAAATAGTTCTTGATTCTCAGCATGTATGGGGTGGGCCTACTGCAGTTAATGCTACCAATTTTGGCGATGCAGCTAATCCATTATTTACAGAACCTCCACAGGCTTACATGCATCGTCAGGCCAGTTTTATAACATCTTTTATAAAAGATAATAATCCTGACCTTGCTGCTGGTGATGATTTTACATTCTTCCCTTTCCCAGAAATTGAAGAAGAATATGGAACGCCGGTTCTTGGCGGTGCAGATATGATGGCCTTGATGACTGAAAAAGAAGGTGCCAAACAGTTTATGAGATTTCTGGCATCACCTGGTGCACAATCTATTTGGGTAAGTGAACTTGGTAAAATAGGTGTTAACAAGAGAATAAACCCGGCTGTTTACCCTGATGAACTAACAGCAAAGATGGCAGAGGTTTTAATAAATGCAGAAGTATTTAGATTTGATGGTTCTGATTCCATGCCTAAAGCAGTTGGATCAGGTGCATTTTGGCAGGGTATTGTCGATTATATTAATGGCAAGGATCTTGACACTGTCCTGGAATATATTGAATCAGTTGCAGATGAAACTTATACAGATGGTGCTGCAACTAATTAGGAGGATGTTTTTACAATGAAACAAAAAAATCATAAATACTGGGTGGCCCTTTTTGTAGGGCCTGCCCTTTTTTTTATAACAGTTTACTTATTATATCCCTCAATACATACTACTGTTATTAGTTTTTTTGGAAAAAGGTCAGAGACATTTATAGGTTTTAAAAATTATATTTATTCTTTTACATCACATACTATGTTAACAGCATTTAGAAATAATTTAATGTGGTTAATATTTTTCACTATGGGGACAGTTGGTATGGGTCTGTTAATGGCTATTTTATCAGATAAAATAAAATATGAGAAAATTGTTAAATCTATTATTTTTATGCCAATGGCTGTTTCTTTTGTTGGAGCAAGTGTTGTCTGGAAGTTTATTTATAACTATAAACCTGTAGTATCAAATCAAATTGGCTTATTAAATCAAATCATAGTATTGTTTGGAGGTCAACCACAGGGCTGGTTAATGAAAGGCCCCTGGATGAATAACCTTGCTTTAATATTTGTTGGTATCTGGATCTGGACTGGATTCTGTATGGTTATTCTATCAGCTTCATATAAAGGTATACCAAATGAATTAATTGAAGCTGGTAGAGTTGATGGAGCTAATGAATGGCAAATTTTTTATAAAATTATTATTCCATCGATGAGAAGTACAATCATAGTTGTTTCAACAACTATGATTATCAATGTACTGAAAATATTTGACATAGTATATGTAATGACCAATGGAAATTATGGAACAGAGGTTATTGCTAATAGAATGTATAAAGAAATGTTTCAATATCGTAATTATGGTAGAGCCAGTGCAATAGCTGTTGTCTTATTTTTGCTTATTATACCGGTAATTATTATGAATATAAAACGTATGAAAGGAGATAGCAATTGATGTTATCACAAAAGAGAATTACCAGAATAGTTTTACATTTTGTTATTATTACAGCAATAGTTGTCTGGATAGTACCAACAATAGGTCTATTAGTTACATCATTTCGACCGGCAGAAAATGTTAGTAATACTGGCTGGTGGACAGTATTAAGCAGTCCACTGGATTTCACACAGTATACAATTAAAAATTATAATCAAGTGATAAAATCAAATGGTATGGGTGTAGCCTTTAAAAACTCTTTTATGATAGCAATTTTTGGCACCTTAATACCAGTTACAGTAGCAGCATTTGCAGCCTTTGGACTTACAAAACTACAATTTAAAGGTCGTGGACTGGTCTATGGTATTATTGTTAGTTTGTTAGTAGTTCCTTTACAATTAACCTTTATACCTATCTTAAAATTATATAATATATTAAACTTATCAGGTACATTTGTAGGATTATGGTTAGCTCATACAGGGTATGGTTTGCCTCTTGCAGTGTATATGCTTCATAATTTTTTTAAGTCATTACCTGATGATTTATTTGAGGCAGCATATATAGATGGTGCCTCAACATGGACAGCATTTACACGTCTGGCCATACCGTTATCTATACCTGCAATTGCTTCACTTTTTATTTTTCAATTTTTATGGGTATGGAATGATCTACTGGTTGCCTTAATTTATCTGGGCGGCACCCAGAGTGTTGCTCCTTTAACAATGAGATTAACAAACTTAGTTGGCTCATATGGACAGGACTGGCATCTACTAACATCTGCAGCTTTTATTTCAATGATAATTCCATTAATTATATTTTTCTCATTACAGCGTTATTTTGTAAAAGGTATACTGGCCGGGTCTGTTAAAGGTTAATGTGTTATTGTATAATTTATCCATAAAAATAAGGTGATTGATATGTGTAAGATTACAATGAAAGATATTGCCAGAAAAGCTAATGTTTCTAAATCAACAGTTTCAAGAGCCCTGGGAGATGATCCCAGGGTGAATGAAAAAACCAGAAAAAAAATTAAAATGATTGCGAAAAAGATGAATTACCAGCCGCATAAGGCAGCTAAAGCGCTTGCCTGTCAGAATACAAATATTATAGGTGTTGTTTTTCCTACATTTCCACGTTCAGTAGCAGATCCATTCTTTTTAGAGTTTTTGCAGGGAATTGGAGAAATTGCAGTAAACAATAGTTATAGCTTAACTTTATATAATAATAAAAATAAAGAAGAAAATAAATTGAAAATGCTGTTTCATAGACATAATGTTGACGGTATTATTTTAACAGAACCAAAAATTAATGATACCAGGATAGATTATTTAAAAAATGTAGATATACCATATGTGTTTTTAGGAAATCCGATGAAAGATAAAAAAATAAACTGGGTTGAAACTGATAATCAGTTAGGTGCCTATCAGGCTGTTAGTTATTTAATAGAATCTGGTCACAGGTCAATCGCTACTATTACTGGATCATTAGACCTGGTAGCTGGGCAATATCGTTTGCAGGGTTATAAAAATGCTTTATCTGACAGTGGTATTAATTATAATAAAAGGTTGATTGTAAATGCTGACTTTACACAGGAAAGTGCCTATAAAGCTGCAAAAAAATTAATAAAGACAGAAAGTAAATTTAGTGCTATTTTTGCTGCAAATGATTTAATGGCACTTGGTGTAATAAAAGCATTAAAAGATGAGGGAATATCAATTCCTGATGATATAGCTGTTATGGGATATGATGGTATCAAAATAGGTGAATTTGTTGAACCACCTTTGACAACTATCTATCAATCAGGAAACAAAATGGGACAGATTGCTATAAATTTATTATTACAACTAATACGGAAGGAAAAAGTAAAGGAAAATCATGTTTTACTTCCTCCTGAACTTATAATCAGAGGTTCAGCATAACTAAATTAAATCAATTGAATTGTTTCATATCGGTATTCCTGATATTCCAGGCTTTAGCATAACGAAAGTAAACTTTTTGTGTAAGAATGTTTTATATCTTAAAATATTAATATTAAGAATTAGATAACCTTGACAAAAATTATGTTTTATAATATGATTAGTTTAACATAAAATATAACTTATTATGATGAAAGAGCGCAGTAATTACTTATTATAATATTAAGTAATGAATTACACTCTGGAGTAACAATATGAGAATATTGCGGAATCATCCGATATCATGACAAGAGGCATCTTTGAAAAGATGTAAAGTAAAGGTGGTACCACGAGATCTTCTCGTCCTTAATAGGACTGAAGATTTTTTTATTTTTTAGAACAAATTATGTAAATATAAACATAAAAGTATGGAGTATAATAAATAAAAATTAAAATAAAAACGTGTGTTTAAGCAGTGAGTAATTTAAGTAAAAAAGGGAGGTCACTAAAGTGATTAAGTATTTATTTTTAAGTATCTTTGTTGTGGTTATGGTTGGTATAGGTGTGTACAGTCGAAAAAAAATAAGTGATGTTGGTGATTTTTTTCTCGGCGGTAGAAAAATGGGAGCCTGGATATCTGCTTTTTCTTATGGTACCTGTTATTTTTCAGCTGTTATATTTATTGGATATGCTGGTAGTATAGGTTGGGGATTTGGTATTTCGGCAGTTTGGATTGGTATTGGTAATACAATTATTGGTAGTTTACTTGCCTGGTTAGTCCTTGGAAAAAGAACCAGGGCTATGACTCATGAAATGAATGCAGCTACTATGCCTGAGTTTTTTGAAAAGAGATATGATAGTAAATATCTTAAAATTGCTGCTGCTGTTATTACTTTTGTTTTTCTGGTTCCATATTCAGCTTCAGTCTATAAAGGTCTTGGTTATCTTTTTACAATAGCTTTTGGCATGCCGATTGAATATTATGTCTATTGTATGCTGGCAATGGCTTTTTTAACTGGAGTATATTTATTGTTGGGAGGTTACATAGCAACTGCTATTAATAATTTAATACAGGGTTTAATAATGATTGTTGGAATTTTGTTTATGTTATATTTTGTTATTTCACATCCAGTTGTAGGAGGTTTATTTACCGGTATAGAAAAATTAGGTCAAATACCAGATAATGGACAGAGTCTAGTATCAGTGTTTAGTGGTATGCCAGTTGAGCTACTATCATTAGTAATATTGACAAGTTTAGGTGTCTGGGGATTACCGCAGATGGTTCATAAATTTTATGCAATAAAAGATGATAAGGCGATTAAGGCCGGAACTATTATTTCTACAATTTTTGCTGCATTAATTGGTATAGGTGCTTATTTAACTGGCTCATTTGGCAGACTTTTTTTAAATAATATAGCTCCTGCAAATATGGATATGGTTATGCCTGAATTACTGGAAATAGCATTACCTGATGCGTTACTTGGAATTATTATAATATTGGTTTTATCTGCATCAATGTCAACTCTTTCTTCACTTGTATTAGTATCAAGTTCTTCTATTGCGCTTGATCTCTTAAAAGGAGTATTTTTTCCTGACATGAAAAATAAAAAAGTTATGTTTATTATGAGACTTTTATGTGCTTTATTTGTTGGGTTTTCTTTTATTGTAGCAGTAACAGATACTGCTATTGTAACATTAATGTCTTTTTCCTGGGGTACTGTAGCAGGTTGTTTTCTTGCGCCTTTTCTCTATGGCCTTTACTGGAAAGGTGTTACTAAAGCAGGTGCCTGGTCTGGTATAATATCAGGATTTGTAATTTCTATAGGTGGGGCTGCTTATTATGGAATGAATGCTAAAATGGCACCACTTCTTGGTTCAATTGCTATGCTTATTTCATTAGTTGTAGTACCAGTTGTAAGTATGGTGACTGCAAATTTACCAGCAGCACACATTGAAGAAATTTTTCCAACTTCAACTATTACAGAAGCAGTAGGAAAAAGTGAATAATTAGTATTAATCTTTGTAAGGGAGAAACTCATATTTTATTAAAATAGAAATAATACTTTTAAGGAGGACAAAATAATATATGATCTGGAATGAAAAAGCTGAATGTTTAACAAGAAAAGAGATGCAGGAATTACAATTGAATAATTTAAAAAATATAGTCAAAAGAGCTTATAATAAAGTACCTTTTTATAAGAAAAAGTTTGACAAAATTGGATTAAAACCAAAACATATAAATAGTTTAAAGGATATTGAAAAAATACCTTTTACAACAAAAGAAGATCTTAGAGATAATTATCCTTATAATTTATTTGCCAATTCACTAAAAGATATTGTTAGAATACATGCATCGTCCGGTACGACAGGAAAACCAGTTGTCGTGGGATATACTAAAAATGATATGAAAATGTGGACAGAATGTGTGTCAAGGGTTATAACAGCTGTTGGAGGAAAAGAAGATGATATTGCTCAGGTAGCATTTGGGTATGGTCTATTTACTGGTGGATTTGGACTGCATTACGGACTGGAAAATATCGGCATAACAGTTGTCCCGACTTCCAGTGGAAATTCAGAGAGACAGTTAATGTTAATGCAGGATTTTGGTTCTACTATTTTAATTAGTACACCATCTTATGCCTTATATCTGGCAGAACTTGCTGAAGAAATGGAAATAACAGAAAATATAAAAATACGTCTTGGACTTTTTGGTGGTGAAGGACATACAGCAGCTATGAGAGAAGAAATAGAGAAAAAATGGGGGATGACTGCTACCGAAAACTATGGACTTACAGAAATTGTTGGTCCTGGTGTTTCCGGGGAATGCCGCTGTCAAAAAGGTATGCATATAAATGAAGACCACTTTTATCCAGAAATAATTGCTTCTGATTCAGGTGAAACTAGAGATTATGGTGAAAAGGGGGAACTGGTATTAACTACACTTACTAAAGAAGGAATACCAATGCTTCGCTATCGAACAAAAGATATTACTATTTTAAATCCAGAAAAATGCGATTGTGGGAGAACTAATGTTAGAATGAGGAAAGTTCTTGGTCGAACAGATGATATGTTAATTGTTAAAGGAGTAAATGTTTTTCCATCACAAATTGAAAGTGTTCTGGTTGGTATGGAACATATTGGTCCACATTATCAAATTGTTGTTAAAAAGAAAGGTTATATGGATGATATTGAAGTAAAAGTAGAACTAATAGACGGCAGAATGCTTGATAAGTTTAGTGCTCTCGAACAACTTGAAAAAGATATTAAGCACAAATTACGTACAGTCTTACAGATTGATGCTAGAGTAAAATTAGTAGAACCTAAAACATTGGAGCGTTTTACCGGTAAAGCAAAAAGAGTTGTAGATTTAAGAGATGATAATTAGTAGAAATTACTTGAAAATATATTAATTTTATCATACAATTTTATGTAATATATGAACTATATTTAAATGTAGAATAACTGCGTATGTAGGAGGTATTAGTGAATGAAGAAACTTATGTTAGGTAATGAAGCTATAGCCCGTGGGGCCTATGAAGCGGGAGTAACTGTAGCTTCAGCTTATCCAGGTACGCCAAGTACTGAAATAACAGAATTTATTGCTGAATATGATGAAATATATTCAGAGTGGGCCCCTAATGAAAAAGTATCTATGGAAGTTGTTGTTGCTTCTGCAATTGCAGGTGCGCGTTCTATTTGTGTTATGAAACATGTTGGATTAAATGTAGCAGCTGACCCGCTTTTTACATCTTCTTATACAGGTATAAATGGAGGTTTAGTTATTGCAGTTGCTGATGACCCTGGTATGCATAGTTCACAAAATGAGCAGGATAGTAGACATTATGCAAGAGCAGCAAATTTACCAATGCTTGAACCATCTGACAGCCAGGAATGTAAAGAATTTACTAAAATAGCCTATGAAATAAGTGAAAAATACGATACACCAGTAATTGTCAGGCTGTCTACAAGAATATCTCACTCTGTAAGTATAGTTGATACAGAAGACAGATTGGAATATAAAGTAAAAGAATATGAAAAAGATTTTCAGAAATATGTAATGATGCCGGCAATGGGAAGAAAAAGACATGTGGTAATGGAAGAAAGAATGTTAGATTTACAAGATTTTTCTGAACAGACGGATTTAAATAAAATTGAATGGGGAAGTAAGGATATAGGAGTTATTACCAGTGGTATAGCCTATCAATATGCTCGGGAAGCTTTTGGTGATGTCTCTTACTTGAAATTGGGTATGGTTTATCCCATACCGGATAAACAGATACAAAAATTAGCTGATGAAGTAGACACTCTTTATGTTGTAGAAGAACTGGAACCTTTTTATGAAAATCACATAAAGTCTATGGGAATAGAGGTAATTGGAAAAGATAAGCTTCCTATTACAGGAGAGCTTAATGCTTCAATAATTAGAGAAAAAATGCTTGATGATATACAGGATATCAAGTCGCCCATTGATGATGAAAAACCAATTCGTCCTCCCGTTATGTGTCCAGGATGTCCCCACCGCGGTACATTCTATGTATTAAGCAAACTAAAATTAACAGTAACCGGTGATATAGGTTGTTATACTTTAGGAGCACTTCCTCCATCTGAAGCGCTTGATACATGTCTTTGTATGGGTGGTGGTGTTAGTATGGCCCACGGCATGGAAAAAGCAAATAAAGAGGTATTTGCTAATAAAACTGTTGGAGTAGTTGGTGATTCAACATTTATACATTCAGGAATTACTGGTTTAATAGATATTGTCTATAATAAAGGGACTTCTACAACTATAATTCTTGATAATTCCATTACAGGTATGACTGGGCACCAGGAAAACCCTGCTACAGGTTATACAATTAAAGGTGAAAAAACAAAACAGGTAGATCTGGTAAAACTATCTAAAGCAGTTGGGGTAGAAAGAGTAGTTGTAGCCGATCCATTTGATATTAAGAAATTTGAAGAAGTTGTCAGTGAAGAAGTTGCTGCCGATGAACCTTCTGTTATTATTGCTCAGCGTCCGTGTGCTTTGCTGCCTACAGCAAATTATGGAGGTTCGTTAGAAGTAGATATGGATAAATGTGTATACTGTCAGCAGTGTACAAGAATAGGATGCCCGGCGATAATTGATAACGATAATTATATAAAAATTAATGATGCCCTATGTGGGGGTTGTAATCTTTGTGTTGAATTATGTAACTTTGATGCAATAAAAGTTGGTGGTAATAATGAATAAACTAAGTATAATGATAGTAGGAGTAGGAGGTCAGGGCACTCTATTGGCAAGTAGGGTGATTGGTAATGTTGCCTTAAATAACAACTTTGATGTTAAAATGTCTGAAGTTCACGGCATGGCTCAGCGTGGTGGTAGTGTTGTTACCAATGTAAAAATTGCTAGAAAAGTCTACTCACCAATTATTGAAAAAGGGGAAGCTGATATTATACTTGCCTTTGAACAATTAGAAGCATTACGCTGGATTGAATATCTTAAACCAGGAGGAAAAATAATTGTAAATGATCAGCAAATTGAACCTATACCTGTTATTATTGGTAAGGCTGAATATCCAGAAGATATATTAGAGAAATTAAAAAATAATTATAGTAATATTACAACAATTAATGCTTTAGATATTGCCAGAAATTGTGGTACTATAAAAGCAGTAAATACAGTTATGATTGGCTTAATGGCAAGTTCTCTGGATATAGAAAAAAGTGAATGGTTAGAAACAATTAAAAATATTGTACCAGCTAAATTCAAAGAAACAAACGTGGATGCTTTTGAAGCTGGATATAAATTTAAATAAGAGATAAATAAATATATTAAAATATAAGATTCATTTAATATTTTTAATTGTAAATATTATCATTAATTTATAAAATTAGTGATAATGAAAGGAGAAATATTATGTTAATAAAACAGATTTCTGTATTTCTGGAAAATAAGTCTGGGAGGTTGGCTGAGGTAGCCAAAATTCTGGAAGATAACAATATTGACCTAATAGCTATTACTATATCAGACACAACAGACTTTGGCATTTTGCGATTTATAGCCAACAAGCCTGAACAGGCCAAAAAAGTACTGAAAGATAATGGTCTTACCGTTAATTTAACTAATGTTATTGCAATATCAGTTGCTGATAAACCAGGTGGTCTTGCTGTAGCTCTTGATGTGCTGGCAGATCAGTCCATTGGTATAGAATATATGTATGCTGTTGGAAAAGATACTAATGGTGCTGTAGTAATATTAAAGGTAGATAATACTGAAAAAGCCATAAGTAATTTACAGGATAATAATATTAAAGTAATTTTATCAAAAAAAATATATGAGTTATAATGAAAACATAAGGAGGCATATAATTAGCCTCCTTTTAATATTCTTGATTTAAAAAGGAAGGGCTCCACTTCCTTTTAGGATGTTAGCATCCATTCATAAGCGATAGTAGCAAGAGGATAAGGATTAAGAAAAGTACAAATGCTTCACTGCCGCCACAATTTTCTAAGTAATTTCCCATTAATTAGCCCCCTCTCTTTTATATTCTCTTTATTATATGATAAAAAAAATAAAATGTTAAAAATACAATATAATTATATATTTTCAGCCAATAGTATTTTTGATATCACATTTTAGGTAAATATAGAATATAATATTATATCTCAAGTTAAAAAGGGGGATTCTAACATGGGTCACTATGATAATGAAGCTTTTGTATTATTTTTGATCTTAATTCTTTTAGTACTCAGTGTTATGAATGGTATCTAACAAAAATATAAAAAAACCAGCCTTTACGGCTGGTTTTTTTTAGTAAAATATAGTTATATTATTTATAAAAATATTTTATATAAAAAATGGAGCTGAAGACCGGACTTGAACCGGTGACCTGCTCATTACAAGTGAGC